>NZ_JBFTMT010000001.1:300205-549173 GCF_056397105.1 Microbacterium sp. 05N427 | reverse complement strand
CCGCCGACGATGGCGACCCCGTTGTCACGCACCGTCGACGAGCTTCAGGGCCCTCCCTCTCGGCGTCGTCCCCATCAGCGCACGCTATGGGCGCCGCTGGTGGGGACGACTCGGAAAGTGGAAGGGGGCGGGGGCGGGGATGGGGCGGGGATGGAGCGGAGAGCGGGGGTCAGTCGGTCTCGGCCATGCCCCGGCGGAGCAGGCGGCCGCGCGGGGTCGTGAAGTCGATCTCCGCGCCGTGCAGGTACGTCTTGCGCACCCGGCCGGCGACCGCCTTGCCGTTGTAGGGCGTGAGCGGGTTCTTGTGATGCAGCTTGGTCACGTCCACGACGTAGGCGTCATCGGCTGCGAAGATCGAGAAGTCCGCGTCGTAGCCGGGGGCGATCCGGCCCTTGCCGGTGAGTCCGGCGAACTGCGCCGGCTTCTCGCTCATCCACGACACCACGCTCTCCAGGGACAGGCCGCGCTGGCGCGCCTCGGTCCAGACGAGCGACAGGCCGAGCTGCAGCGACGCGACGCCGCCCCATGCCACGGCGAAGTCGCCGTTCTCCAGGTCCTTGAGGTCGAGCGTCGAGGGCGAATGGTCCGAGACGATGAAGTCGATCGTGCCGTCCTCCAGCCCCTGCCAGAGCAGCTCGCGATTGCCGGCCTCGCGGATCGGCGGGCAGCACTTGAACGCGGTCGCGCCGAGGGGGATCTCCTCCGCCGTGAGCGTGAGGTAGTGCGGGCAGGTCTCGACCGTGAGCCGGATGCCGTCGTGCTTGGCGGAGCGCAGCATCGGCAGCGCATCCGAGGAGGACAGGTGCAGGATGTGCGCACGGGCGCCGGTCCAGCGGGCGCGCTCGATGACCTCGGCGATCGCGAGGTTCTCCGCACCACGGGGTCGCGAGGCGAGGAACTTGGCGTAGTCGTCGCCATCTGGTTTGGGGGCGCGGTCGATCGCGCGGGAGTCCTCAGCGTGCACGATCATGACCGAGTCGAACGTCACGAGCTCGCGCATGTCCTCCTCGAGCTGATCGGGATCCAGCGGCGGGAACTCGTCGACGCCGCTGTGCAGCAGGAAGCACTTGAACCCGAACGCGCCCGCGTCGTGCAGGCCGCGCAGCTTGTCGACGTTGCCCGGCACGGCGCCGCCCCAGAAGCCCACGTCGACATGCACCTGGTCACGGGCGACGTCGCGCTTGATGTCCAGCGCCTCCACGTCGATCGTCGGGGGGATGCTGTTCAGGGGCATGTCGAGGATCGTGGTCACGCCACCGGCCGCGGCTGCCTTGGTGGCCGAGGAGAAGCCCTCCCACTCGGTGCGGCCCGGCTCGTTGACGTGCACGTGCGTGTCGACGAGTCCGGGGATCAGGGTCTCGTCCTCGGCGAGCTCGATGATCTCGTCCGCCTGAAGGCCGTTGCCGAGCGGCTCCATCGCGATGATGACGCCGGCGCGGACTCCGACCTCACGGGGACGGATCCCCGAGCTGGTGAGGACCCGCTCGCCGCGGATCACCAGATCGTAGTGCGAACCTGCGGGGTCGTACTGATCCTGCGACATGTCGTGCGGATCCTTTCCTCCGGCGGGCGCCGGTCGTGCTTCGTTGGATTTCATTGTGCTCCGGATCCGACGGGGCGGATCCGTACCTGTCCCGGCGTCAGCGCGAGGGCACGAGCTCGCCCGCTTCGGCGCCGATACGGCGGCCGACCTCGGTGAGCAGGGCGACCGCCTCGGCCATGCTCCGGACCGGATCCGGCTCCAGCTCGCTGAGCGCGTAGACGCGCGCGAACCCGGCCGCCTGCGCGGCCTCCTGGCTCAGTGTGGAGCGTCCGCACACGGCGATGACGGGAATGCCCGCCGCGCGCGCTGCCGCGGCGACGCCGAGCGGAGTCTTGCCACCCAGGCTCTGGTCGTCGAGGCTGCCCTCGCCGGTGATGACGAGATCGGCCTTGGCGTCGCCGGTGCCGAGCGCCTCGGCGAGCCCGGTGAGACGCTGCACGACCTCGACGCCGGGTTCGCGCCTGGCGCCGAGAGCGGCGAGCGCGGCATAGCCCACCCCTCCGGCGCCGCCCGCTCCGGGCAGCTCGGTGGCCGCGCGGATGCCCGGCTGCTGTTCGAGCAGCGCGGCGTAGCGGGCCAGCGCGGGGTCGAGCACGCCCACGTCCTCGGGGCTCGCGCCCTTCTGCGGGCCGAACACGGCGGGCGCGCCCCGCTCCCCGAGGAGCGGGTTGTCGACGTCGCTCGCGAGCACGATCTCGGTGGCGGCCAGGCGCGGATCCAGGTTCGACACATCTGCCACGGCGACGCGGCTCAGCGCGCCGCCGCCCCCCGGCAGCTCGTCGCCCTCCGCGTCGCGCAGCGAGACGCCGAGCGCCTGCAGCATGCCAGCGCCGCCGTCGGTGTTGGCGCTGCCGCCGATGCCGAGCACGATGCTGGTCGCCCCACGGTCGAGGGCCGCGGCGATGAGCTCTCCGGTCCCGCGGCTCGTGGCGCCGAGCGCATCCTTGACCCCTCCGGGAAGCAGATCGAGTCCGCTCGCCGCGGCCATCTCGATGATGGCCTGCCCGCCTCGCACGCCGAAGCGCGCTTCGACGGGCAGACCCGTGGGCCCTGTCACCGTCGCGGTGACCGCCTCGAAACCGGCGGCGAGCGCGGCGTCGACCGTGCCCTCCCCGCCGTCCGCGACGGGGACCGCGTCGATGGCGATCCCCGGCGCGACAGCCAGGATCCCCTCCGCGAGTGCGGCGGCGACCGCGGGTCCCGTGGCGGAGCCCTTGAACTTGTCCGAGGCGATCAGGATGCGCATGGTGTGAATGCTACGGGCCGGGAGCGTCGCGGCTCAGTCGAGCAGCGCGTAGATCGCCTCGGGGGCGTCGGCCGGCGACGTCGCGAGGTCCTCGAACTCGTTCATGGTGTCCAGATCCGCGCCCATCGCGATGTTGGTCACGCGCTCGAGGATGACCTCGACGACCACGGGCACCTGGAACTCGTCGCGCAGGCGCTGCGCCTCGGCGAAGCCCGCGGCGAGATCCTCGGGACGCTCGACGCGAAGCGCCTTGGCGCCCAGCCCCTCGGCCACCTTGACGTGGTCCACGCCGTAGCCCGTCGCGATGCTGGACGAGTCCTGCGGGGTGTTCACGTTGTCGAACGCGAGCGACACCTCGTAGTCCATCTCGAAGCCGCGCTGCGACTGGCGGATCAGGCCCAGGTAGCTGTTGTTCACCACGACGTGGATGTAGGGCAGCTTGTGCTGCGCGCCCACGGCGAGCTCCTCGATCATGAACTGGAAGTCGTAGTCGCCGGAGAGCGCGACGACCTGCTCGCCCGGCTTGCCGCGCACGACGCCGAGGGCGGCAGGGCCGGTCCAGCCCAGGGGCCCCGCCTGGCCGGCGTTGATCCACTTGCGCGGACCGTACACGTGCAGCAGCTGTGCACCGGCGATCTGCGACAGGCCGATCGTGGTGACGAAGGTGGTGTCCCGGTCGAACGCGGAGAGCATCTCCTGGTAGACGCGGTGCGGCTTCATCGGCACGTCGTCGAAGTTCGTCTTGCGCTGCAGGCGCGCCTTGCGATCACGGCACTCCGCGGCCCAGCTGTTGTAGTCGGGCAGCTCGGCGACGCGCTCGCGTGCCGCCTCCAGCAGGGCGTCGATGAACGCCGCCGCGTCCGAGACCACGCCGTAGTCGGGCGCGAAGACTCGACCGATCTGGGTGGGCTCGATGTCGACGTGGACGAAGGTGCGACCCTTGCGGTACGTGTCCAGTCCGCCGGTGTGGCGGTTGGCCCAGCGGTTGCCGATGCCCAGCACGAAGTCGCTCTCCAGGAAGCTCGCGTTTCCGTAGCGCTGCGAGGTCTGGATCCCGACCAGGCCGGCGGCCAGCGGGTGGTCGTCGGGAAGCGCGCCCCAGCCCATCAGGGTCGGGAACACGGGCACGCCGAGGGTCTCGGCGAGCTCGACGAGCTTGGCGGAGGCGCCGGAGTTCACGATGCCGCCACCGGCGATGATCGCCGGGTGCTTCGAGGCGAAGAGCAGGTCGAGCACCTTCTCGGCCTGCGCACGGGTCGCGACCGGCTTCGCCACGGGCAGGGGCTCGTAGGTGTCGATGTCGAACTCGATCTCGGTCATCTGCACGTCGAACGGCAGGTCGATCAGCACCGGTCCCTGACGGCCCGACCGCATGATCTGGAACGCGCTCTGGAAGACGCCGGGCACCTGCGCGCCCTCGAGGACGGTCTTGGCGAACTTCGTGACCGGCTTCGCGATCGAGGCGATGTCGACGGCCTGGAAGTCCTCCTTGTCGAGCTTCGCGACCGGCGCCTGACCGGTGATGCACAGCATCGGGATGGAGTCGGCGATCGCGGCGTAGAGGCCCGTGATCATGTCGGTGCCGGCGGGGCCAGAGGTGCCGAGGCACACGCCGATGCGGCCGTCGCCGGTGCGGCTGTAGCCGTCGGCCATGTGACTCGCGCCCTCGACGTGGCGGGCGAGGGTGTGCCGGATGCCGCCGTGGGCGCGCATCGCGGAATAGAGGGGGTTGATGGCGGCGCCGGGGAGGCCGAACGCCTCATCCGCGCCTTCCTTGATCAGGATCTGGACGATCGCGTCGACTGCACGCATGCGGGTCATGGGAGTTTCCTTTGGCTTGAGGGGGGTCGCGCCCTTCGTCTCGTCGCTTCGCTCCTCGCTCAGGGACCGGAGAAGGTCGGTTCCTGAGCGAGCGAAGCGAGACGAAGGACGCTGCGACCCCGAGAAGGGAGAGTGATCAGTCGCGACCGGAGAGCTCGGTGGTGAGCTTGAACAGGCCGGAGTGGTCGAGGCCTCCGTCGCCGCGGGCGACGAGGGCGTTCACGAGCTGCGCGACGGCCGAGCCGAGCGGGACGGTGACCCCGACCGAGCGTGCAGCCGAGGTGACGATGCCCAGATCCTTGTTGTGGAGGGTGAGGCGGAAGCCGGGCGCGAAGTCGCGGTTCAGCATCTTCTGGCCCTTCTGGTCGAGGACCTTGGATCCGGCGAGTCCTCCGCCGAGGACCCTCAGCGCCGCGTCGGTGTCGACGCCGAACGCTTCGAGGAACGTGACGGCCTCGGCGAGCGCCTGGATGTTGACGGCCACGATGAGCTGGTTGGCCGCCTTGACCGTCTGGCCGGCGCCCGCGGGACCGACGTGCACGATGGTCTTGCCGATCGCGTTCAGCACCGGCTCTGCCGCGGCGAAGTCCTCCGCGGATCCGCCGACCATGATCGAGAGGGCCGCGTCGATCGCGCCCTGCTCGCCGCCCGAGACCGGGGCGTCGACGACGCCGAGCCCCGCGGCGACGGCCTCTTCGGCGAGCTCCTTGGCAACGTCCGGACGGATCGAGGAGTTGTCGATCCAGAGTGCTCCGGCTTTGGCGTGTGCGAAGACCCCGTCCGGGCCCTGCACGACGCCCACGACGTCCGGGGAATCCGGAACCATCGTGATGACGACATCGGCGTCCCGGACGGCGTCGGCGATCCCGGTGGCCCCGGCGCCTCCGGCGGCGACGAGCTTGTCGATCGCCTCCTGGCTGCGGTTGTAGCCGACGACGTCGTAGCCGGCGTTGACGAGGTTCTTCGCCATGGGCAGGCCCATGATGCCGAGGCCGATGAATGCGATGCGGGTCATGTCTTCGCTCCTTCGCGGGAAAGTCTGGTGAGGTCAGGCCTGGGCGGCCGCGGTGGTGGTGGTCCAGGCGAACGGATCCGCCTGGGTGGCCTTGTACTCGAGGCCGATGACGCCGGTGTAACCGCCGGCCTGCGCGTCGGAGATCCACTGGCCGAGCGGCAGCTCCCCCGTGCCGGGCTCGCCGCGGCCCGGGGCGTCGGCGATCTGGATGTGGCCGAACTCCGCTGCGTGGTCCGCGATCACGGCCGGCACGTCGTCGCCGTTGACGGCGAGGTGGTAGAAGTCGGCGAGGAGGCGGACGTTGTCCACGCCCTCCTCGTCCTTCACCCGCGCGATGATCGCGAGCGCGTCGGCCGCGGTCTTCAGCGGGTAGGCCGGGGTGCCGCTGACCGGCTCGAGCAGCACGACGCCGCCGAGCGCGGCGACCGCGCGTGCGGCCGCGGCGAGGTTCTTCACGGCCAGGTCGTCCTGCGCCTTCTCGTCGACGCCCTCGAGGCGGTTGCCGTAGAGCGCGTTGAACGCTTTGGTGCCGAGACGGCGACCGATCTCGACCACGACGTCGATGTTGCCCGCGAACTCGTCCTCACGGCCGACCCACGACACGAGGCCCCGGTCGCCGCCCGGCATGTCGCCGGCGAAGAAGTTCAGACCGGTCAGCTGCACGCCCGCATCCTGGATCGCGGCGACGAAGGCGTCGACCTCGTCCTGCGCGGGCACGGCGACGGAGAACGGCCACCAGTACTCCACGGCGTCGAAGCCGGCGGCCTTCGCGGCGGCCGGGCGCTCCAGAATCGGCAGCTCGGTCAGAAGGATCGAGGCGTTGACGGTGTAGCTCATGAGATCGTCCTTGATTTCGGATTGTGGAAGATATTTACCTTGTAGTGAAAGAGTACGACGGTTCGGCACGCCCTGTCAACGGGTCGCCCCTGTCGGCGAGACCCCGTCAACTTCCATAATATGGATAAACAATCTTTGATTGCGGAATTTGCACCCGCGCGGATACAGTGGCAGAACGCCTCGGGAGAGAGGCGTCCAGACTCAACTCGATGACGAGCAAGAGAGGTCTTCCAACATGTCATCCGCCGCTTCCCCGGATCCGTCCGGTTCCGCCCTCGAGAACGCATCCGCGATCCCCCGAACAGGGCTCATCGTCCCCCGTGCCGGGAAGGTCGGCTGGGTGCGCTGGTCGATCGGTTTCCTGCTGTTCTTCGCGGTGCTGATCAACTACATCGACCGCAGTTCGATGTCGGTCGCCGAAGGTCACATGCGCCAGGAATTCGGCATGACCGAAGGCCAGATCGGCATCATCCTCGGCAGCTTCGGCTGGTCCTACGCGCTCATGCAGATCCCGATGGGCATGCTGCTGGACAAGATCGGCATCAAGTGGGTGATGCGGTTCGCGACGTTCCTCTGGGCCATCTCCTGCTTCCTCACGGCCATGATCAGCGGCATGGGTCTGCTGCTCATCGCCCGGCTGATCCTGGGTTTCGCAGAGGCACCGATCTTCCCCGGCGCGATGAAGGTGACCAGCTACTGGTTCCCACGCACCGAACGCGGTATGGCCACCGTGATCTTCGACAGCGGTCAGCGCCTGTCCAACGTGATCGGCTTCCCGCTCGTCGGCGCCGCCGTCGCCTTCTTCGGATGGCGCGGGGCGTTCATCACGATCGGGGTCCTCAGCCTCATCTACATGGTCGTGTTCTTCTTCCGTTACCGCGACCCGAAGGAGATGAACCGCAGGGGCAAGCTCAGCGATGCCGAGCTGGACCACATCCTCGACGGAGGTGCGCAGCACGAGGATGCCCCGAAACCGAACCCGCTCGCCAACCTCGGCTACATCCTGCGCCAGCGAAAGGTGTGGGGCATGTCCCTGGGCCTCGGCTGCGCAGGCTACGTGCAGTGGATGCTGCTCACCTGGCTGCCAGGATTCCTGCAGGCCGAGATGCACATGGACGTCGCCAAGTCCGGCCTGGTCACCGCGATCCCCTGGCTGTTCGCCGTCATCGTGCAGTACCTGCTGCCCGGGTTCTGGCTGGATCGTCTGATCAGGAACGGGAAATCCAGCACCCTCGTCCGGAGGGCGTTCATCATCGGTGGCATGCTGCTCGCGATCACGATCGTCGGGACCGCGTTCACGCATGACATCGTCTGGTCGCTCATCTGGATCACACTGGGAACGACCGGCATCACCATCGCCTTCAGCGTGACCAACTCCCTCCCCGCGCTGATCGCGCCGGAGGGAGCAGTGGGAGCGACCGGAGCCGTCATGAACACGGTGAACAATCTCATCGGCACGACCGCACCGATCGTCACCGGATTCATCGTCCAGTTCACCGGCAGCTTCGCCTGGGCATTCATCGTCGCCGGCATCATGCTGGTGATCGGCATCTTCTTCTTCACCGTGGTGCTCGGCCGGATCGAGCCGATCCCGACCGCCGAGGAGCGCGCACTCGCCAAGGAAGCCGGCGTGAACGCCTGACTTTCGCTCTGTCTCCCGAACGGGGCTCGCCGATCCGGCGGGCCCCGTTCGTTGTGCACGAGATCCGGATCCCCTCGCCAGAACGCGGGATCGGAAAGCGACTCCGCGAAGGACGGGACGCAGGACGCCGCCCACCCCGAAGGGTGAGCGGCGTCCGAAACGGGGGTCAGGTCGTCAGGTCAGCCTGATCTGACGGTTCATGTCCTTGTACAGCAGGTAGCGGAAGTCCTCCGGGCCGCCGGCGTAGCAGGCCTGCGGGCAGAAGGCGCGCAGCAGCATGTAGTCGCCGGCCTCGCACTCGACCCAGTCGTCGTTGAGGCGGTAGACGGCCTTGCCCTGCAGCACGAACAGGCCGTGCTCCATGATGTGCGTCTCGGCGAACGGGATGGATCCTCCCGGCTTGAAGGTGACGATGTTCACCTGCATGTCGTGCGCCATGTCGCTGGCGTCGGAGAAACGCGTGGTCGCCCACACGTCGCCGGTGTCCGGCATCGAGACGGGCTCGATGTCGTTGTCGCTCGTGACGAACGACGCGGGCGCATCGATGCCCTCGAGGTACTCGTAGGCCTTGCGGATCCAGTGGAAGCTGGTGAGCTCGGATCCCTCGTTCTCCAGCGACCACTGCGCGTTCGGCGTGATGAACGCGTAGCCGCCGGCCTCGAGCACGTGCCGCTCCCCCTCGAGCGTGAGGGTGAGCGCGCCGGTCGTGACGAACAGCACGCTCTCGACACCCGCCTCGACCTCGGGCTTGGCGGCGCCGCCGCCGGGCGCGATCTCGACGATCAGCTGCGAGAACGTCTGCGCCGAGCTCGGCGTCGGCCGGGCGAGGATCCAGGCGCGGGTGTCCGTGAAGCCGGGGAGGGTCGAGGTGACGATGTCGCGCAGCACGCCCTTCGGGATGAACGAGTATGCGAGCTTGACGACCGCGCGGTCGGTGAGCAGAGCGGACTGCGGGGGCAGGCCGCCGGCCGGGGTGTAATACGTGCGGGTGCTCAAGAGACGGCCTCCTTGGCGTCGAGTTTCGGGTGGGCGAGACGGACGAGTTCCGCAGGCTCCGATCCGGTCGCCGCGCGGACCTCCTGCGCCTCGAGCGCGCCGCACTCGAGGCCCCGCACGACGAAGCGCGCCAGAGCCCTGGCCGTCGCCGGCTCGTCCATGATCGTGGCGTCGCTGCCGTGCAGGTAGTTGTCCAGGCGCCGGGCGGCCGCGGCGAAGCCCTCGCGGTAGAACGCGTAGGTCGCGAGGTACCGGGTGGGCAGCTGCGCGGCGTGCAGGTCCCAGCCCTGGTAGTAGCCGCGCTCGAGCGAGCGCCGCACCAGGCGGGCGTGCAGCTTCCAGGCCTCGAGGACGTGGTCCGGATCCCCGACGGGGATCACGTTGGTGGAGCCGTCCGAGATCCGCACACCGGTCTCGGCGACGGCCACCTGCATGACCTGCTTGGCGAAGTCTGCCGCCGGGTGCTCCATGGACTGGTACGCGGCCGCGATCTGCAGCGAGGCGCTGTAGTCGTAGGTGCCGTAGTGCAGCGCGGACACACGGCCGTCGGCGCGGTGCAGGAGCGTCGCGACCGGGACGGATCCGTCGGCCGCGACGATGAGCTGCGGCGTCTCCATCTGCACCTCGAAGCGCAGCCGACCCGCGGGCAGCCCGAGGCGCTCCTCGAAGCGCTCGCAGAGCGAGACCATCGCCTCGACCTGCTCGACCGTGGTGACCTTGGGGAGCGTCAGCACGAGGCCGTCCGGCAGCGGGACGTGTGCGACGAGCGTCGACAGGAACAGATCGAGCGTGCGGATCCCGCGCCGGCGCGTTGGCGCCTCGAAGCACTTGAACCTGATCCCGATGAAGGGCGGCGCGACGCCGGCGGCGACGGCCGCGGCGAGCCGCTCGGCGGCGAGCACCGCATCCGCGTCCTCCTCCTCATCGGGACGGGCGCCATAGCCGTCTTCGAAATCCAGGCGAAGGTCTTCGATGGGCTCGGCGACGAGCTTCGCGTCCACGAGAGGCGCGAGCTCTGCGGCGAGGGCGCCGAGGCCGACCGCCTGGGCGAGTGCCACGGTGCCGCCGAACTCCGCGACCGCAGCGGCGGCGGCCTGCCCGGACAGTGCCGGGAGGTCGGGCCGGAACCGGTCGGCGGGCACGTACAGGGTGTGCACCGGCTGACGGGATCCGTCATCGCCCGGATACTCGGTCGACAGCAGCGTGTCGGTGCCCGCGAGACGGGCGTCGATGTCGGCGAGGTCGGCCTCGCCCAGGGTGCCTGCGGCCATCCGGCTCACTCCTTCGAGGACTCGACGACGCGCACGATCGCCTCGGCGACGGCGCCGGCCACGAGCGGGTCGAACACGCTCGGGATGATGAAGCTCGCATTGAGCTCGTCATCGCCGACGCGCTCCGCGATCGCCTGCGCGGCTGCGACCAGCATAGGCGGCGTGATGTCCGACACGCCCGCGTCGAGGAGGCCCCGGAAGAAGCCGGGGAACGCGAGCACGTTGTTGATCTGGTTCGGGAAGTCGCTGCGCCCTGTGGCGACGACGGCCGCGTGCTTGGACGCGACGATCGGATCGACCTCCGGGGTCGGGTTGGCCATCGCGAACACGATCGCGTCGTCGGCCATGGCGGCGATGTCGTTCTCGTCGAGCACGTGCGGGGCGCTCACGCCGATGAACACGTCGGCGCCGACGATCGCCTCCTTGAGGGTGCCGGAGAAGTCCCGCGGGTTGGTCGTTGCGGCGAGCTCCGTGCGGTGCGCGTCGGTGTACTGGTCGCCGCGATGGATCGCCCCGTTGCGACCGCACGCGACGATGTCGACGGCGCCCTGGGCGAGCAGCAGCTGCACGATCGCGTTGCCGGCGGCGCCGACGCCCGAGACGACGATCCGCACCTCGCCGATCGTCTTGCCGACGACCTTGAGCGCGTTGCGGAGAGCCGCGAGCGTGACGATCGCGGTGCCGTGCTGGTCGTCGTGGAAGACCGGGATGTCGAGCTCTTCGCGCAGGCGCGCCTCGATCTCGAAGCAGCGCGGGGCCGCGATGTCCTCGAGGTTCACACCGCCGTAGACCGGGGCGATCGCCTTGACGATGGAGATGATCTCCTCGGTGTCCTTGGTGTCCAGGCAGACCGGCCAGGCATCGACGTTCGCGAACTGCTTGAACAGCGCGGCCTTGCCCTCCATGACCGGGAGCGCGGCCTCCGGGCCGATGTCGCCGAGGCCGAGCACCGCGGTGCCGTCCGTGACGACCGCGATCGTGTTGCGCTTGATGGTGAGGTTGCGGGCCTTGCTCTTGTCCTCGGCGATGGCCATGCAGACGCGGGCGACGCCGGGCGTGTAGGCGCGGGACAGGTCATCGCGATTGCGCAGCGGCACGCTGGGCACGACCTCGAGCTTGCCGCCCAGGTGCATGAGGAAGGTGCGGTCGCTGACCTGGCGCACCGTGACGCCGTCGAGCGCCTCGACCCCCGCTCTGACCTCATCGGCGTGCTCCTCGCCCGTGGTGTTGCAGGTCAGGTCGACGACGATGGTCGTCGGGTGCGACTCGACGACGTCGAGGGCGGTCACGACGGCGCCGGCAGCGGCCGCTGCCGCGGCGAGCTCGCTCGTGACGGTGAAGTTGGACGGCGCGTCGATGCGCAGCGTGATCGAATTTCCGGGACCCGGGTTCGCCATGATTCCTCCTCATCGAGGCGTCCCAGGCGAAGGCCTCGGGCGCTGATTGCAGTGATGAACTCTCAATAAGTTTCGTATAGTGGACACTATTATCTCTATTGTGGAAGTTTTGCGCAAGGCGGGACGCAAATCCTCTGGGATTTCCGGCGCGGCACTCTCGCATGATGGAATTACCGCAAGGACGGGAGCTGACATGGCGGAGAATCCGAGCACGACAGGCACGAAGGCCTCTGAGCCGAAACCCGGCAGGAGCGCGGGATCCGGCGTTCAGTCGGTCGAGCGGGTGTTCGAGCTGCTCGAGCTCGTGACCGACGCCGGCGGTGATGTCACACTCAGCGAGCTGTCCGCGTCGACGAATCTTCCGCTGCCGACGATCCACCGACTGCTGCGCACGCTCGTCTCACTGGGCTACGCACGCCAGCTGCCGAACCGCCGGTATGCGCTCGGCCCGCGGCTGATCCGCATCGGCGAAGGCGCGTCCCGTCAGTTCGGAGCGCTCGCCCGTCCGCAGCTGAAGACGCTCGTCGACGCCCTCGGCGAGAGCGCCAACATGGCCGTGCTCGATGGCGACATGGTGGTCTACGTCGCGCAGGTGCCCTCACAGCACTCCATGCGCATGTTCACCGAGGTCGGCCGCCGGGCCAACGTGCACGACACCGGCGTCGGCAAGGCGATCCTCGCCCAGCTCAGCGACGACACCGTGCGCGGGATCGTCGGCCGCACCGGCATGAGCACCCCGACCTCGTTCAGCATCGGCACCGTCGACGCGCTGCTCACGGAGCTCGACGTCATCCGCGAGCGCGGCTACTCGATCGACGAGCAGGAGCAGGAGATCGGCGTGCGCTGCTACGCGATGGCCGTGCCCGGCGCCCCCACGCCGACGGCGGTCTCGGTGTCCGGCCCGATCGCGCGCGTCACCGAGGAGTTCGGCCAGCGCGCCGTGCCACTGCTCCGCGAGGCCGCCGGCGCGATCGCCGCCGACCTCGAGGCGTAAGCCGGGGCGCGGCCGCCCTCGGGGCTCCGCCGGCCCTCAACTCTGCAGGACGGATGCAGTTCTGCAGGACGGATCCCCGGATCCTGTCCTGCAGAACTGCATCTGTCCTTTTTTGCGCGGCCCGCGGAACCGGACCGGGGGCAGGGACGCCCCCGGCCCTTTCTCACTCCGCGTCGGTGCCGCTCGTGCCGGCGTTGACATCGAGCAGCCGGTACTTCTCGGCGGCCTGAGCGGGGATCGCCGCTTCCACCTCGCCGCGCGCGGCGAGCAGCTGCAGTGTGCGCACGACGACGCTCGGGCCATCGATCTTGAAGAACCGGCGGGCCGCGGCGCGCGTGTCGGAGAAGCCGAACCCGTCGGCGCCGAGGCTCGCCCAGTCGTTCGGGACGAACTGGCGGATCTGGTCGGGCAGGTCCTTGGCGTAGTCGCTGACGGCGACGATCGGGCCGTGCGCGTCCGCGAGCTGCTGCGCGAGGAACGGCGTCCGCGCACCGCGCCCCAGGAACTCGTCCTCCTCTGCGGCGACCGCGTCACGGCGCAGCTCGGTCCAGCTGGTCACCGACCACACGTCGGAGTCCACGCCCCAGTCGTCACGGAGGAGCTGTTGCGCCTCCTCCGCCCAGGTCACGCCGATGCCCGAGGCGAGCAGGTGCGCCTTGGGCGCCTCGACCGGGGAGATCCGGTGGATCCCGCCCAGGATCCCCGCCACGTCGGCGCCCTCGGGTTCGGCCGGCTGCACGATCGGCTCGTTGTAGACCATGAGGTTGTAGATGTGGTTGCGGTCGGTCGAGTCCGCGCCGTACATGCGCTCGATCCCCGCGCGCACGATGTGGCCGATCTCGTACCCGAACGCCGGGTCGTAGGTGACCACGGCCGGGTTCGTCGCGGCGAGCAGCGGCGAGTGCCCGTCGGCGTGCTGCAGGCCCTCGCCGGTCAGCGTGGTGCGGCCCGCGGTCGCCGAGATGAGGAATCCGCGCGTCATCTGGTCGGCGGCCGCCCACAGCGAGTCGCCGGTGCGCTGGAAGCCGAACATCGAGTAGAACACGTACACCGGCACGAGCGGCACGCCGTGCGTCGCGTACGCCGTGCCCGCCGCGGTGAACGCCGCGATGGATCCGGCCTCATTGATGCCGACGTGCAGGATCTGGCCCGCGGTCGACTCCTTGTACGAGAGCACGATGTCGCGGTCGACGGCGAGGTAGTTCTGCCCGTTCGGGTTGTAGATCTTCGCGGTCGGGAAGAACGCGTCCATGCCGAACGTGCGCGCCTCGTCCGGGATGATCGGGACGATCCGCTTGCCGAATTCGGGGTCGCGCATGAGGTCCTTGAGCACGCGCACGAATGCCATCGTGGTCGCGGCCTGCTGCTTGCCGGATCCGCGGGCCGCCACCTCGTACGCCTTGGCATCGGGCAGGGCGATCTCCCCCGACGCGTTCGGACGGCGCTCCGGCAGGTAGCCGCCGAGCGCGCGACGACGTTCCTGCAGGTACCGGATCTCGGGGGCGTCGGCACCGGGGTGGTAGTACGGCGGCTGGTACGGGTCGGCCTCGAGCTGCGCGTCCGAGATCGGCACGCGAAGGTGGTCGCGGAAGTCCTTCAGATCCTGCAGCGTGAGCTTCTTCATCTGGTGCGTGGCGTTGCGCGCCTCGAAGCGGGGGCCGAGGCCGTAGCCCTTGACCGTCTTGACCAGGATGACCGTGGGCTTGCCGTTGTGCGCGAGCGACTGCTGGTATGCGGCGAACACCTTCTTGTAGTCGTGCCCGCCGCGCTTGAGACCCCAGATCTGCTCGTCCGTGTGGTTCTCGACGAGCGCGAGCGCACGCGGATCCTTGCCGAAGAAGTGCTCCCGGATGAACCCGCCGGACTCTGCCTTGTAGGTCTGGTAGTCGCCGTCGCGGGTCGTGTTCATGATGTCGCGCAGCGCACCGTCGGAGTCGCGCGCGAGCAGGTCGTCCCACTCGCGGCCCCAGACGACCTTGATGACGTTCCAGCCGGCACCGCGGAAGAAGCCCTCGAGCTCCTGGATGATCTTGCCGTTGCCGCGAACCGGCCCGTCGAGGCGCTGCAGGTTGCAGTTCACCACGAACGTCAGGTTGTCCAGACCGTCGTTCGCGGCGAGCTGCAGCAGTCCGCGGCTCTCCGGCTCGTCCATCTCGCCGTCGCCGAGGAATGCCCAGACGTGCTGGTCGCTCGTGTCCTTGAGCCCCCGGCCCTGCAGATAGCGGTTGGACTGCGCCTGGTAGATCGCGTTCATCGGGCCGATGCCCATCGACACGGTCGGGAACTCCCAGAACTCCGGCATGAGCCGCGGGTGCGGGTAGGAGCTCAGGGCGTGGCCCTCGCGGGATTTCTCCTGGCGGAAGCCATCGAGGTCCTCCTCGCTGAGGCGTCCCTCCATGAAGGCGCGGGCGTACATCCCTGGCGAGGCGTGGCCCTGGAAGTACACCTGGTCGCCGCCACCGGGGTGGTCCTTGCCGCGGAAGAAGTGGTTGAAGCCGACCTCGTACAGGGTCGCGGCGCCGGCGTAGGTGGAGATGTGGCCGCCGACCCCGATGCCGGGGCGCTGCGCCCGGTGCACCAGGATGGCGGCGTTCCAACGCATCCAGGCGCGGTAGCGGCGCTCGAGCTCTTCGTCCCCCGGGTAGGCGGGCTCGTCCGACACCGGGATCGTGTTGACGTAGTCCGTGGTCGTGGTGGGCTCCGGGGTGTAGCCGGCGCGGGCGGCGAGCGAGCGCATGATGTGCGCGCCGCGCTCGGCGCCGCGCTGCGCGACGAGCGCATCCAGCGACTCGAGCCACTCTGCGGTCTCTTCGGGGTCGTGATCCAGGGTCTCGGATCCGGGGGCGACGGAGCTGCTCTGTTCGCGCATCTTCGGCCTTTCTGTGAGAGGTATCGGGAGGCTGCCGGTCGGGCAGCGGGGCTGATCTGCTAGATGTAGGAGGCTGGCGGTCGGGCAGCGGGGCTGAGGGTCGAGGAGTGACGATGAGCGGACGCATCGCCGTGGTGACGGGTGCAGGATCGGGGATCGGGCGCGCCGTCGCGCGCACGATGCTGGAGGCCGGCTATCGCGTGGCGCTGGCCGGGCGGCGCGAGGCCGCGCTCGTCGAGACGGCGTCCGGGGGCCCGAAGGCGGCCGTCGGAGGCGCCATCGCCTCGAATGCGCTCGTGGTGCCGACCGATGTCACGGTCGAGACCGAGGTGGACGCCCTCTTCGACCGCGTGGTGCAGGAGTGGGGCAGGGTGGATGTGCTGTTCAACAACGCCGGCGCGTTCGGACCTGCGGTGTCTGCGGCCGACATCGCCCTGGCCGACTGGGAGCGGACGCTCGCGGTCAACGTCACCGGCGCGCTGCTGTGCGCGCGCGGCGCGATGCGCGTGATGCGCGCGCAGGATCCGCAGGGCGGCCGGATCATCAACAACGGATCCATCTCCGCGCAGGCGCCCCGCCCCCTGTCGGTCGCGTACGCCGTGAGCAAGCACGCGCTCACCGGGCTCACCCGCTCGATCGACCTGGACGGGCGGCCGTTCCGCATCTCCTGCGGGCAGATCGACATCGGCAACACCCGCACCGAGATCATGGACGAGCTCGGCGTCGGCTCCGGAGCGCTCCAGGCCGATGGCAGCCGCCGTGTCGAGCCCACGTTCGACGTCGACGCGGCGGCCCGCACCGTGCTGTTCATGGCGGACCTGCCCGCCGAGGCGAACATCGGCGCGCTCACCGTCACCGCGAGCGGGATGCCCTTCGGCGGACGCGGCTGAGAGATCGCGGGGGTTCGCGATCATCGGCGGACCTCCTCGTCCCCGAAGCCCTCGTGTCGAGGCCGCAGGGTTCGTGCCCGATTCCAGATCCAGATGATTTCAGATCGTGGAATGTTTCTTTCAGTATACGTAACTAGTGTCCTTCGTGAGGCGGTCGTTGTCAAGGGTTTCCGGGCGCCTGCAGCGCCTGGAAACGACGAATGCGGGGCCTGGCGAACCGGGCCCCGCATTCTCGTGACGACAGCGGTGCAGCGCTCAGCAGAAGCCGGCAGCGGCGCTCCACGACCAGTGGTCGGTGTCCGCACCCTCGCGCAGGAACGACGCCTCGATCAGGCCGTACGGGCGGTCCGCGGCGAAGAACACCTCGTTCGGGTTCTCCAGTCCGAACGGCGACAGGTCGACCACGAAGTGGTGGCTGTTCGGGGTGGAGAAGCGGATCTCGTCGATCTCGGGGTGCGCCTCGAGCACCGCCTCGGCCATCTCCTTCAGCGTGTGCTGCAGCGCGTAGGAGTAGTTCTTCGAGAAGCCCGCGAGCAGCAGGCGGCGGACGTCCGCGAACACCTCGTTGAAGTCGAGGTCGTTGCGGTTGTAGCGCCACTTCGCCGTCACCGAGGTCGCGAGGATGCGGTCCTCGGTCTCGGGAAGCGTCGTGTACTTGTCCTTCGGGTAGCCGACGAAGCCGCTCGCGGTGGACTTGAGGACCTTGAGGTCCTGCAGCCCGGCGATGATCGTGGTGTCGTCACCGTCGATCTGCACGAGCGCCGTGCGGGTCTCGGTGCCGCCGCGCACGAAGGAGTGGTCATGCTCGGCGCCGTCGACGCCCACGATGCGCTGCCAGGTGTACTGCTCGGCCTCCCAGCGTCCGCCGCTGATCCACTCGAACTCGCCGGTGAAGTGCCGGCCGAGACGGAGCAGGAACTCCTCGGGGCTGCCGACGCCGTCCTTGGCGAAGGCGTAGACCGTGTTCTTCTGCGTGTCGGTCGCGACGACGTGCTCGTTGTTGCCGTCGAAGTGCGCGCTGGCCAGGTCGCCGCGCAGCTGCGAGGTGACGTTCAGGTCCTCGATCTCGTGGCGGTCGGTGTCGCGGGTGATGCGGACAACGCGCACCTCGGCCTTGCCGTACTGGTTCTTGCCCAGGATGATGTTGGTCATGTCGGATTCCTCTTAGCTTCCTCGGTAGGTGGAATAGGCGAACGGACTGAGCAGCAGCGGCACGTGATAGTGCGCCTGCTCGGCGTCGACCTGGAAGGTCAGCACCACCTCCGGGAAGAAGGTGTCCGTCTCGATGCCGGCGAAGTAGGCCGCGGTGTCGAACCGGAGGCGGTAGGCACCGCTCTCCAGCCGCTCCGGGCCCAGCTCTTTCACCCGCCCGTCAGCATCGGTGAAGCCCGTACCGATCCCGACCCATCCGTCGCCGTCACGGGCTTCGAGTACGACGGCGACGCCGGGCGCAGGGCGCCCGATCGATGTGTCCAGGATGTGGGTGGTCACGTGGGAGACGCTCATGCGCTCGCTCCTTCGGTCTCGATGGCCGCAGCGAGCCGCAGGGCCGCGATCTCGCGCAGCTGCTGGTCGACGACGGCGAGCTCCTGCTCGTCGGTGTTGCCGAGCCGCTCGTGCAGCAGGGCGAGGATGTCCTCGGCACTGCGGCCGGCGGCGCGGACGAGGAAGACGCGGTCGAACCGCTCTTCGTAGGCGCGGTTGCCCTCGGCGAGGGCGGCCGCGGTGGCGTCGTCGACGCTCGGCTGCTCGCGGCGCGAGTGCGCGGCCTCGGCGCTCGTGCCGTCGACCTTCGCGCCGATGCGCGGGTGGTGCGCCAGCGCCCCGTCGAGTTCGGCCTCTGTCAGCGGGGCCGCGGCCTCGAGGGCGGCGGCGGAGAGCGCATCGACCGAGGCGTACGGACGGCCGTCGACGATCGCAGCGATCCAGCGGGCGATGTCCAGTGCGGGCTTCACAGCGGCCGTGGCGTCGTCACGGCCTGCGGAGTTGAACTCCTCGAGCAACATCTTGGATCCTCAAGCCATGCTGGCATCCGGCGTGTAAGGCAGTACGGTCGGATCCTATCGAGAGGATCCGATTTCTATCTTGAGGATAGTTTCCGCAGTCCGGAACTGTTATTTCAGCATGTGTAACTATTCTGCGCACCCACCCCCACTCTGTCAACCCCCTTTGCGAGTCGTCCCCCTCAGCGGACGCTCTGGGTCCCCCTCAGCGGACGCTCTGGACTCCGCTGAGGGGGACGACTCTGAGTGGTGGGGGCCCTCAGATGCCGAGCTCGGTGCGGAGGCGGGCGACGTGGCCCGAGGCGTCGACGCCGTACTCCGCGCGCTGCACGACGCCGTCGCCGTCCAGCACGAAAGTGGAGCGGATCACGCCGTCGAACGTGCGGTCGCCCACGGTCTTCTCGCCCCACACGCCCCACGCGCGCGCCACGGCGGCGTCGGTGTCGGCGAGCAGCGGGAAGGTCAGGCCCTCCGCATCGGAGAAGGCGCGGATGTCGGCGACCTCGTCGGGCGAGACGCCGATCACCGAGTAGCCCGCGGCGGCGAGGGACGACAGGTTGTCGCGGAAGTCGCAGGCCTCGGTGGTGCAGCCCGGGGTCGCGGCCTTGGGGTAGAAGTACACGACGACGTTCTTGCCGCGGTAATCCTCGAGAGCGGTGCGGACGCCGTCGGCGTCGGCGAGGGCGAAGGCCGGGGCGGCGTCCCCGGGGGCGAGGCGAGTGGTCATGATGTCTCCGTTCGGATGGGGTTCGGCGGATCCGGTCCCTGAGCTTGTCGAAGGGTCAGCGGGCGGCGGGCAGGACGCCGAAAGCCTCGGCGAGCTGCATGATCTTGCGGGCGCGGCCGAGGCGGGGCAGGTCGCTGCCATCGCGGACGATGCAGCCGCGCGCCTCGAAGTCCTCCAGGAACTCGTAGGCCCACTCGACGTCGGTGCGGGTGGGGCTGATCACCTCGTTCACGACAGGAGCCTGGTCGGCCTGCAGGCAGAGCTTGCCGGTCATCCCCATCGACACCGTGATGGCCGACTGCTCGCGCAGGATCGGATGGCTGGATCCGACGGTCGGGCCGTCGATGGGACCGGGCAGGCCGCCGGCGCGGCTCGAGATGACCAGTCGCGCCCGCGGGTAGGCCATCGCCTCGCGGTCGGCCGACATCCCGGTGTCGCGGCGGAAGTCACCGCTGCCGAAGGCGAGCCGGAAGACCCCCTTGGCCCGGGCGATCTCCGTCGCGTTCTCGATGCCGATCGCCGACTCGACGAGCGCGACCACGGGCACCCTCGCGCCGAGGCGGTTGAAGGTGTCCATCACCTGGCCGCCGTACTCGGTCTTCGCGAGCATGACCCCCTGCAGGCCCGGCGCGTCCCGCAGCCCGTCCAGGTCCGGCGACCAGTGCTCGCTGGTCGCGTCGTTGATACGCACCCACGCGCGGTTCGCCACGCCGTTCGCGTCGGTGCCGTGCAGCCAGCGCACGACGTCATCGCGCGCGGAATCCTTGCGGCTGGCGTCGACCGCGTCCTCCACGTCGAGCACGACGGCGTCGGCGTGGGAGCGCGCCGCGTCGTCGAACGTCTCCGGCCTCGTCGCCGCGACCAGGAGCCACGAGCGCGCCAGCTCCGGCGCGATCTCGCGCGAGCCGGTGGTGGACAGAGGAGCGTTCATTGCATTCCATTCTATGAAACTTGACTTTTGCGATATGAAAAGATTACTCCCGCTTGCGAGCGGGCGCCAGCCCTGGACCGGCCCCGGCATCAGCCGCGCAGCGCGACCACGGCATCCCACAGCGCCGCAGCGACCGCGCGCTTGGACCCGGACGCCTCGGCGACCACGGCCCCGTCGGAACCGATGACCTCGACCGCGTTCTCCTGCTTCTCGAACCCGTGCTCGGCGTCGGCGAGGTTGACCGCGAGCAGGTCGGCGCCCTTGCGCTCGCGCTTGCGCCGGGCGCGCTCGCGCCGGGCCTCGGGATCCGTGGAGGTCTCCGCGGCGAACCCCACGATGACCTGTCCCGTGGGCGCCTTGCCGGCACGACGGGCGGCGCCGAGGGCCGCCAGGACGTCCTCGTTCTCCACGAGCTCGATCCGCTCGAGGATCCCGTCCTCCTTGGTGAGCTTGTGCGCCGCGGCCTGCGCGGGCCGGTAGTCGGCGACCGCGGCCGCCATGACCACGGCGTCCGCCCTGGCCGCCGAATCCTTCATCGCGGTCGCGAGCTCCGCGGCCGTCGCGACAGGACGGATCCGGATCCGCGGATGGCCCGCCTCGGCGAGGACGTCCCCCGCGAGGTTCGCCGCGACGAGCTCGACCTCGGCGCCGCGGGTTGCGGCCTCGACGGCGAGGGCCACTCCCTGCCGCCCGCTGGAGCGGTTGCCGAGGTAGCGCACGGGGTCGATCGGCTCGCGCGTGCCGCCGGCGGAGACCACGACCGTGAGGCCGGCGAGGTCCTGCGGGGCGAGCAGACGCACCGCGGCTACGGCGATCGCCTCGGGCTCGCTCATCCGACCTGGGCCGCTGTCGCCGCCCGCGAGCTCGCCGTCGTCCGGCCCGATCAGATGCACGCCGCGCTCGACCAGGGTGCGGATGTTCGCCTGCGTCGCGGGGTGGGCCCACATCTCCGCATGCATCGCTGGCGCGATCAGCACGGGAGCGGTCGTCGCCAGGAGCGTCGTGCCGAGAAGGTTGTCCGCGATGCCCGCGGCCATGCGCGCGATCGTGTTCGCAGTGGCGGGGGCGACCACGACCAGGTCGGCGCCCTGCCCCAGGGCGACGTGACGCACCTTCGCCACGTCGTCGTGCACGCTCGTGGTGACCGGGTTGCGGCTGATCGCTTCCCACGTCGGCGCGCCCACGAAGCGCAGACGCCCCCCTTGGCAGACGTACGTACGAGGGGGCGTCGACGCTCCGAGGGGGCGTGGGTGCCTAGACTGAGGCGCGTGTGCACGGTCGTGATCGAGGTCGACGCCCTTCGACGGGCCCAGGGACCGATGGTGCGGCTGCTGGCCGTGCGGGATGAGGATCCGCTCCGCGAGTGGGATGCGCTCGGCGAGTGGTGGCCCGACCGCCCCGGAGTCATCGGGATCCGCGACCGCCGTGCAGGAGGCGCGTGGCTCGCGGTCGATCCGGCCTCGCATCGGCTGGCGGTGCTGCTGAACCGCGCCGATGTGCTCGACCTCCCCGACGATCAGGCCGTCTCGCGCGGCACCCTGGCGCCGGCGTCGGTCACCGGTACCTCGCCCACCGGGTCGGAGCGCATGCACGGCTTCAACCTGCTCGAGGTCTCCCCCGACGGCGCCCGCGTGCTGTCCTGGGACGGCACGGAACTCCGCGAGACTCCGGTGCCGCCCGGCGTGCACATGATCGCGCACTCCGACCTCGACGACCCCGACACCGCCCGCATCGCGCGCTGGCTCCCGGAGTTCCGCGCGCATCCGACCCGCGACGAGGAGTGGCCGGAGTCGTGGATCCGGCTGCTCGCGATGACGGCGGAGCTGGATCCCTCCGACGACCGCGCGATCATCCGGGACAACCGTCCGCACGGCTACCCGACGCAGTCCCTCCTCTACTGCACGGCGTCGGTCGGCCCCGGCGGCGTCGAGGTGCGCGACCACGCGCTTCCGGCGCCGGCGCACTGGGGCTGATGTGACGACACCGGCGGGATCCTCCGATCGCCTCGTCCCGATCCCCGGAGACGTGATCCGGCAGGCGTCCCCCGGCACGGACGACCTCGAGCGGTCCGTCGAGCTGCTGCGTCAGGTCGCATCCGGAGGCGGTCCTGAGCGGCTGCTTCGTCTCTACCCGCCGGCGCGGACGCTCGCTCTGACCCGGCGGGAGAGCCTGATGCCCGGCTACGAGGTCGCCGTGGCCGCGGCGGAACGACTCGGGTTCACTCCGGCGATCCGCCCGACCGGCGGCCGCGCCGCCGCCTACGACGAGACGTGTCTCGTCTTCGACCTCGTCGAGCGCGAGGAATCGCATGCGGACCCCACCGCCCTGTTCGCGCAGGCGGGCAGGACGATCGTCGACGCCTTGCGCGGGCTCGGCATCGACGCCCGGCTGGGCGAGGTGCCCGGCGAGTACTGCCCCGGCGAGTACAGCATCAACGCCCGCGGCGCCGTGAAGCTCGTCGGCACCTCGCAGCGCGGTGTGCGCGGCGCACGGTTGCTCAGCGGCGTGCTCGCGTTTGGCCCTGTCGACCACCTCGTCGCGGTGCTCACGGAGGCCAACGCCGCGCTGGGGCTGGCGTGGGATCCGCGGACGTTCGGGTCGATGCTCACTGACGCTCCGGCGGTCTCGCGCGAGGACATCGAGGACGCGCTGGCGGCGGCGCTCATCGCCTGAGCGGCACCCTCGGCTGAGCTGACATAAGCAGTGCTGCCCATGTCGTGGAAGCACCGGCGCCAGTAGCGTCGACGGCATGAGCGATCCGCAGCAACCGTTCCCGCCCGCAGCCGACCTCGGCCGCGCGCCGACTAGTTGAAGAAGACCGTCGACCATAGGCTGCTCGAAGAACTCGAAGGAGGAGAATCACGTGGCAGATCTGCGCCTGAAGTTCGACCCGATGACGATTGAGCATCTCGGGTTCAAGATGTACTCCCATCTTCCGAACGCTGTCGCGGAGTTGGTGGCGAACTCCTACGATGCCGATGCGACCTCGGTTCAAGTCATCCTCGATGTTTCGGGTGACTCGCTGATCGTCGCCGACGACGGTCATGGAATGACCCTCGAGGAGTTGCAGACCAACTACCTGACGATCGGACGCAATCGACGGGCGCAGGAGCACGGTGACCTGTCCGAGTCAGGCAGGAGACGAGTCGCAGGGCGTAAAGGTCTCGGCAAGCTCGCCGTGTTCGGCATCGGCAACACGATCGTTGTCGAAACGAAGCGTGCGGGGAGTCCAGAGTACGCGGAGGTCACCATGGTGTGGGAGGACATCCTTGGTGCATCTGGATCCGAATACAGGCCAGCCGTGCGTATGCGACCGGCCGACGCGGCGTCACACTTCACACGTATCCGCCTCACCGATCTGACGCGGAAGACTGCGGTGAAAGCGCGTGGACTTGCTATCAGTCTTTCGCGTCTCTTCAACTACCAGGACGCCGACTTCCATCTCGTTGTGCAGCAAGGCGACGAGCGGATCCCCGTGAATCGCGAGCTCCGCTACGACTCCATCGATCAACAAGTCCAGTGGTCGGTGCCGGATGAGTTCGCAAACCCCCCGGAGCTGGTCGGCGAACTAACTGGGACTATTATCGCGGCGACCAAACCCCTTCCCGCGCTAATGCGCGGCGTCACGCTCTACGTTCGCGGTCGCATGGCCAACGAGCCGGAGTACTTCGGTGTCCCCGAGTCGTCACACGCCTTCTCCTACATCACGGGCTTCGTCGAAGCTGACGAGCTCGACTCCGGCGCCGACGTCATCGCGACTGATCGACGATCCGTCAACTGGGACTTGGAGCAGGCCGCCACGCTCCGTGAGTACATGGCAGACGTGATCCGCAGCGCTGCACAGAAGCGGCGCGCGCTCCGCGAGCGCGAGAACAAGGACCGCGCGAGTCGTGGTGCTGGTATCGACGTCGACGCATGGAAGTCGACGATCAAGGGCGAAAAGCAAGCCGCCGCGGTCGAGAGCCTTCTCGAGGAGGTCGTCTCCCCAGATAACGACATCGATGATGCCCGGCGCCTGAAGCTAGTCGAGGGCATCAAGGCGATCGCGCCAGAGTATGCAGACTTCCACTGGCGCACGCTCCATCCGTCGATCCAGCGGGCTTCGGAACGTGAGTACCGCGATGGCCAGTATCATCACGCCGTCGTCGAGGCGATAAAGGCATACGTCAGGGACGTCCGTCGGATTGCGGCCAGACCTGAGGGAATGCCCGAGTTCAGTGTCATCCAGTCCGCGCTCAAGGACGATGATCCTCTTATCGACATCATCGCTCCCTTCGCATCGATCGGGCTGTCGCCGGATACACAGAAGAACATGCGAGGCGGTCAGCGATTGATCTCTGAGGCATTGTGGACAGGATTCCGGAACCCGATCCAACACGAGGGAGTGCGAGAACTCGAAGAAGCTGGCGTCTTCACGTATCAGGACTGTCTGGATGCGCTGAGCATCCTGTCACACCTCCGCCGGCGGATCGAACTCGTCGAATCGTCCACGGGTTCCGATTAGAGCACGCTGGCGATCCGCCGGCCGATCGCGGCGCCCAGGGGCACGGGAACGGCATTCCCGATCTGTCGTGCAATCGCCGTCTTCGAACCGACGAACCGATGTGTGTCAGGGAAGCCCTGCAGGACCGCAGCCTCGTAATGAGTAATGGCGCGATGCTCGGTCGGGTGGAGATAGCGTCCCTTTTCGGGCTTGAAGAACTCAGTGCGGATCGTGACCGAAGGCTTGTCCCAATGGAGTCGACCCATCACGTCGCCAGACCCGTTGGTGTGGCCGAGCCAGCACCGCGCCTTCAGCCGATCGGGGAGATCGAACCTGTTGCCACCCTCGGGGATCTCCGGAAAGCGCAGCTTGGAGATCTCGGCGTATTCGCGTCCCACGTGAAGCTCGAAGGGCCGAAATACCCCTGGAAGGTCAACTCCGAAGAACGTCATGGTGCGTCCGTCGAGTCTGGTCTCGGTGACGGTGGGAGCAATGCTCATGAAGGCCTGCCGCACGGTGCGGTGCCTCCCCACGTGCGTCGGTTCTGGCATACCGATCTCCGGAAGATCCCGGCGGCGGCCGATCAGGATCGCTCGCTTGCGGGCCTGGAATGCGCCGTAGTCAGCAGCGTTCAGGATGTCCCACTCGAAGGTGTAGTCGCGCAGGATCCCGTCCGACTGCGTCGACTCGGTGAAGTCGCGGAACTGCTGAGACTTCGCGAAAGCGGCGACGTTCTCGACTACGAAGTATTTCGGCTGGGCCCGCAGAATCGTCGCTGCGTACTCCTGCCACAAGTAATTGCGCTTGTCTGTGGTGTCCCGCTTGCCCAGCATCGAGAAGCCCTGGCACGGCGGCCCTCCGACGATAAGGTCGACGTTCGGAACGTCTTCGTCTCGGAGCCAGCCTTCGATACCGCCTCGGTACACCAGATCTTCACCGAACGTCGCAGCGTAAGTGGCGGCGGCCGCAGTATCGAGCTCGACGGCGCGCTTCACTCGGAAACGATCGGATGCTGCATGAAATCCTGCTGTCAGCCCGCCCGCGCCCGCGAAGAGGTCCAGCATCGTTATCGTTTGCGCCGCACGGTCAGAATCGACGGTCGCATCGACCTCGGCCGGGAGCTGCAGAGTCATTGCGTCCAATCTACTGTTGACACGGAGGGATGGAGGGATGGCAGCTGGCGAGTCCGCGACGCCACGTCGTCGTAGCGAATCCTGGGCGAGCACGCCCGGCACACGCGCATCTATGCAGTCGAACCGCGGGCGCGACACCTCACCGGAGCTCGCCGTCCGTCGTCGTCTCCACGCTCTCGGCCTCCGCTATCGCGTGTCAGTCCGACCAGTTGTCACCGTACGGCGGACCGCCGACATCGTGTTCACCCGAGCGAAGATCGCGGTCTTCATCGACGGGTGCTTCTGGCACGGATGTCCCGAGCACTATCAAGCTCCCTTAAGGAACGGTGACTTCTGGCTCGCGAAGCTACTACGGAATCGTGAGCGTGACATCGAGACAGATGAGCAGCTGCGGTCTAACGGCTGGACGCCGTTGAGGTTTTGGGAGCATGAGGTCCGCGCCGACCCCGACCGGGTGGCCGCTGCTGTGGCCACCGCTGTCTTGCCACACCGCCGGTAACGCTATGGGAACCGGTCGTCCGCGACCCAGACCTAAACGAAGCGTCTCGAGAGGTCAGCGAGTCGTCACTTCCGCACCGGTGATCAGGCCACATATAGCTAGCCGCTCACTCTGCTTCCAGCTCACTCGGCAAATACCGTCCCGCTTCGGCCACGAGCTCACGGCACAGCTCGAGCGCATCTGAGTCCTCGAGCGCCCGAGCATCAATGAACGCAAGGCGGCGCCTCAATCGGCCGGCAGCGTCTCGAATTAGTGCGCGACGGTGGCCCGGTCGTCTTGCCTCGAACTCGAGCACTGCTTGTGCAAGTCCTGTGACCAAGCGAGGATCTCCGCCGACGACTCTGCGTTCGAGGATCTGATTCAAGTCACTTTCGGTCAATCGTTCCAGAAGATCTGGGCGCGACGCAAATACGGTGCCTCGCCACCACACCCTGGCCCAAGTGTGACGCGTCAGATCGCTGGCAATCCAACGCTCGACATTGCTCTCGCCGAAGCGCCATCGAGTGACATCTGGCAGAACAACGAGAGCAAGAAAGGACCAGAGGTCATGAGCGGCAGCCTCGCTCCAGGAGATGTCCATCGAGTCGACCAAGAGCGTCGCCGATCGGCGATCGAAGGGCAACCGGTCTGCTGGCGCGAGCGGATTGGGGAAGCCAAAGTCCCCCGCTAGGTCGCGCACACGGTCTGACAACTTGCCCACGAGCTCCGCGGTCGCCCTTTGTCCACCTACGGGCGCGAAGATCTGGCCGTGGTGACTTCGGGAAGGTGACAACTCCGCGACAGATGTAAACAGTCGCTGGGCCTCGGCACGGGGCAGCCTCGGGTAAAGGATGGTCAAGAGAACCTCCGGCCGAATCCTTCGGCCCGCGCCGCCGCCTCAAGCCCTGAAGAGAGCAACCCGCGATCGGCGCCGCCGACGAGGCCGAGGAGACCGCGGGTCGAGCCGATGGCCAGATACCTGATCAGGAACTCCCCTACCGACTGTTCGGACCAGACTTCCGCCTCCAGCTCGGCCCGCAAGGCAGCTGCGTGTTCGATCAAGAAGGAAGCGACCTGTCCCTCGAGGTTCTCCAGAATGGCCGTTTGACGGGTGTCCGGCTTGCTAGCTGCTAACGCGGAAATCAGCTCGCCGTCGCGTGAATTGACGAGGAGGAGGACAGCCCCGAGCACAGGGAGCGATAGATCATCGGGAAGTTGAAGTACCCAACTAGCTTCCGGCGGATACACCATGGCGGCGAAGTCGACCTCCGCGAGGGGAAACATCGGCCCGGTGCCTTCGAGCATCACCACCTGCTCGTGACTAGCGAGGACTGAGCCCGCCCAGCGCGCCACTCCCAGCGGTCGGTTGAGATCAGTGGCGGCGACGGCAACGGTCGTTCGCAGCGTGATGGATCCGCCGAGGCGAGTTGCCGGCAGCGCGACCCGGACGAGTTGGTCGCTGCCAAGACTTGCGCGGTATATGGACTCGGTCATGAACGACTGTCGGTTCACCCAACTGACGCTGAGGATGAGCTCGTCGGTCGCCGCCAGTCCGGCTTCTGACTTGAGTGCGTGCAGGTCGCAGCGAACGACCCGATCCAGGTGGACGTCCGTGAGCGGATCCCAGCCCTCGAGATATCCGGGAAGCAGAACCGGATCCGAGCCGCTCAGATGCCACGGCTGGAATTCGAGCGACGCGCTGCCTGCGCGACGGAAAGGCCAGACGTCACGTGCCATCTGATGCCCCTACCAACTCGAGCCGAAGTCTCGTTACCGCGTCGTCGCAAAATTCTGCGACAACGATCCAATCCTGCAGGCCCCCGAAATCCTCGAGGACGTCGCCATCGCGGACAACTCCTCGAGTATTCGCCGCCAGCCACCGGATTACGCGAGGACTCGACGCTCCGGGAGGGGGTTCCCCTTCGCGCCCACCGCCGTCTAGCACAACATCGATGCATGCTTTGACCGACGCCAGCACAGCCGGCACTTCAACTCTCACCTTGGAGAAGATTGCGAGAGCTTCACCGTAAGGCGCCACCCATGGATCTCCGACGAGTCGCGCAGGGACGATCCCGCTCGCCCCACCCATCCGCCCGCCTCCTGCACGCGGATCAGCTCCCACAGGGTCCGCTCCCGTCGCGTTGACTCCCGCAACGAGACCCGACAGCCTTCGCGACCCATTCCCCAGCCCCTGCGAACTGTGTGCGCCGGATGTCGGCTGCGTTCCGAATCGCCTCGTGAGGTCGTCTCGAATGAAACGGAGGGCCCCCTGTACGACCAAGCGCGCCTCACGGCCCAGACCTTCCGGGTTCCATCGGTCGTGTGTCGGGGGTTCAGCTTCTGCGAAGTAGGAATCGGCCTCAACCGACGAACGAAACACTCCCGCGTAGCAGAACAACGCGTCAGGGTGACTTGGACCCTCGACGTAGTCGACAATGAGCCCGGCCTGTCGCATACGCGCGACGTGGCGTGGCGCGCCGTCGAAAGGGCGAGCGGAGTGGACGACCGCGGGTTCACTGGCGGGCGCGAGTCCCACACCCACCGCGACATCTCCGCAGTGAATGCGCGGCGGCGTAGATCGCCGGTAGCTGCGCATCGATCCACCATTCAGGGAGCGGAACGCCTCGACGAACGGCTTAAGGGCTGGCACATCGAGCGGCGAAGGGATCGCCAGCTCTGCTCCCTCGACATGGACGGAGAAGGTCATCGCGTGTTCGGCGTCCGGCGACGTTGCGCGGAACTTCGGCCAGAGGTTCCATAACATCGCCGACGCGAGGTGGCCGCCGAGCGTCTCGGTGTCTGGGAATCCCGGCGCTCCAGTCTCGGCGACGAGGGCAAGATCGGCGCCCAGTATGACGATGTTTGTTCCTGTCTGGTCCGCGTCAAACGCAGGAAGCCCAAGCGCCGCTGCCATCTCCGCGGCGGCAAAGCCCGTAATCGGATCGACAATGTCATCGGTGATGTGACCCCACCAGTGGCGCCCCGTGAATCGCTCATCAGCCGCGTCGTAGTAATCGCTTCCGAGCGCTGCACCCATGAAGCGCTCTTCAAAATAGTCGCCCCGCTTGATCCGCGAATCCGCCAAGATGGTGCGGACTGAGCTCGTGCGATAGAAGATCCCCTTACCGAAGCCGTACGTTCCTCCACCGAGCTCCGTGTCCCGCGGCTCACCCACATTGCGAAGAAACTGAACGAAGTCATTGCGTTCATCGGGGGCGGGTCGTTCCGTTGCACGCACAGGCCCGCTGAGCCCCTGAGTACCCCGATCAGAGACCACGAGGATGCACGAATCCGGGCTGAGCGCATTCTCAAACCCCTCGATCGAAAGCGCTGGCGGCCCGGGAAGTAGTAGCTCGCGCCATATCGCCGCACGATCTCCCAGCCGCTCGACGCGAATCGCGAAGTGCACGTCCGAGTCTCCACGGCGTGCATCCCAACTGTTCTGGGCGGCCTCGCGAACAAGGATGGTGAACTCGTCGAGGCTTGGACGCCCGAGCTGTCTGAGAATGCCCGACGCAGTAGTCGAACCCTCGGCATCGAAGCGCTGTGACTTCCACGCGGCGTTCATGCCGCGCCCGAAACGACCGCGGCGGTCGAACGCGCGTCCCTTAGCAGGCTGAGATCTGCGACCGACAGATCGTAGTCGACACGTCGGATCTGGTCCCGGACCTCAGCTGCAACAGTACGACTCGAGAGTGCAGGGATGCTCCCATCGATGCGCACCGCAAAGCTGTCGACCACGGAAAGGCGCTCATCAAGCGTTGAGGTGCCGTAGCCGAGCCTTGCCAGATGGACTCGCAGAGCACCGCTCCCCAGTTCCGCCTCAATGGCGCTGACCAGTTCACCGATCGTGCGGCCTCCCGCGGACTCGGCGAGGATGTAGACCATCAACTCCAACGGGACGTCGCGATGTTGATCCAGCTGGGCGAACCCATGGATGGTTATGGTGGCCGACTCAGCTCCGGCTGCTTTCACCTCGAGGCATGCCCGAGGGAACTCAAAGTCATGCGAGCCGCCAGACGGTCCGGTCCAAGACTGGAGAGCACCGGAACCCGAATTCGACAGGGCCTGTTCGAGGACAAGAAGCTCAGCAAAGAGGCCGAAACGCCGCGCACGCCCGAACTTGTTTCCTGCGATCGCGCGGAACATCGCTCGCCAGCGAGCAAGAGCAGCATCAACGCTCTCGCCAGGATCAGGTGCGTCCGGTACGGCATCGAGTACGTCGACGATGAGCTCGTCGAACACGTCGAAAAGCTGACTCTCATCGCACCTGACGTCCAGGTACGTGCACGCAGAGTCTCCAAAAGTCAGGATTCGAACGCAGTCTCTGACTGGCGACGCGATCTCGGTCCAGGCACGATGCGGAAGTCCGGTCGGGACGAGAAGGTGTCTGTTGCGATCGGGGTCGACAGCGATCCGGGCGCCTAGATTGCGATATCGCTCCAACGGAAGCGAGGACATGCCCACTTCGGGGCGGTCACCGAACGCATGCCAGGAGCCAGCGAGCAATTGCCGGCCATCCGAGGTGGCGCTCAACTCACGCCCTCCGATGTCCCTTCGAAGTCCTCCTCGTATGCCGAAGAATCTTCCGGCGTCACATCAGACAGATCGACCGACACCTTCTCCGCCCTCATTTGCTTGCGCTCTTCAGGTGCTCCAGGGAAGACGATTCCGATGCCCACAACCGGAGCGACTGCGTCCAGGGAACGGCGGGATTCCTTCGACCTTTCCGTTTGAGGCTCGCTCTTGGCATCGATCGGATAGATCACTAGCAATCCCTGATCGCTGCGCGTGCCATGGTGGTCGCGCAGCGAGATCAGCTCTTGTTCGCTCATGAGGTCGAGCTCCCTAGTGGTGCGCCCGAGATCTAGCCCCCGATCTCCCTTATTCATCACGTTCTTGATGTCGGCTTTCTCGGCGTCGCCGGGCAGCCGTGCACGAATCACCGGATTCCAGTCCCGACCGCCGAGGCTCAGCGGGTCGAACGTGCCCTCGGGATTCGCTCCCTCGACCACGGCGACCGTCCATCGGTCCAATGCCGCTGGGGTACCGAGCGCCTGCTCCTGGATGAACTTCACCATCAGCTTGCGATCCAGGTCAGGGGAGTCTTCGTGCACCTCGTACTGGGCAAGGAAACGCGTGATCGCAGTCCAGGGCACTTGATGGAAAAGGGTGGCACGACCGTTCCGCTCAGATGGGGCGACGCTCGAGGTCTCGAGGAGTTCCGATGTGGCCACAACGTTCGCTGTGAGCCACGATTCGTCCTGGGGTTTGAAATACCGCGTGTAGAGGCGCCGGCCAGCGAATGAGACGTACTGCGGTGAGGCCGCGCCCATCTTGGCGGTGATCCGCAAACTTGGGTGCGTCCGGATTCTCACGGCCGCATCGAGGGGGGTCAAATCCTGACGCTGGTAGTGCTCAATGTCTTCACGCATTTCGCGTTCGACCGTTACCAGATGTCGAAAGTAGTGCCGCAGTTCTTGTGTCATCCAGATTCGGGGAAGGTCTTCATAGCCCGTGCGGTAACCGAACCATCTGCCCATCTGCATGAGGGTGTCGTAGGTGTTCGCAGAGCGCACAAAGAATGAGACGACGAGGCCTTCGAGCGTGAGCCCACGCGAGAGCGTGTTCCCGCCGATCGCAATGGCCACTGTCGGCTCATCGGGGTCATATATGAGTCGTTCGTCGCTCCTCGAGTTGTCAAGGATGACATTCGTGCTTACTACGACCTCAACGACGAACCCTTCCACATCCTCGAACCGGTTCTGCGCACGGCCCCAGGCTGTTGACGGAACGCGGGGAGACTCCGCGTCCCAGAGCGCCCGAAGTTCGGCGCGGATCTGCGCGTCGGGGTTCGAGAGGTCCGCTAGGACTTCATCGCGAAGGTTGGTGATGGGCAGCTTGAAAGCCTCATGCACCGCAATTGGAATCGCCGTGTGGATCAGCATCGTGCTGTGAGCGTTCGCGTCACCACGAGCGCGCCGCGCTGCCGTTGCCAGCCAGAACCAGAGCAACGCGTTGCGCAGCTCCGGGGTAATGGCGGGCGTGAAGGAAACGGCATCCGCTCGATTTCTTGGACGAAGGAGTGGTATTTCTGATGCGGGAACGATCCGGATCATGTCATACCCGTCGTCGCTCTTCGGATCGTCAGGCGGAAGTTCGTTCCCAAAGATCGCTTCGGGGCCGAAGTAGCCCTCAGGCCGCGGGAGATTGAGGATGAACGATTTTGGATACAGGTCATCCGAGTTGGGGTCAATGAAAACGTTCGCGAACGGAGTCGCCGTGTAGCCGATGTATGTGTGGCGCGGGGTGAGCTCGAGGAGCTTTCTGATCTTCGGGTTGATGGACGGCGTCGCGACCGACGCCTGATCCGCCTCGTCATCAATGATCAGAACCCGCATTTGCGCAAGCCGCGACCGTCCTGACTCCGTATCCAGCCAGGAGATGAGGCGCTGGAGGACACGAGCGTTCTTCTTGATGACCGCCAGCACCGTGCGTTGACTGCTGAAGACGGAGACGGGGGGACTCGGTGGCTGCAGAAAGTCACCATTCTCGTCAGTGAGAAGGTGCCAATGCGTGGCATTGGGGGCGTGCAGTTGAGCAGACAACCTCGCTTGCGTTTGCTTTCGGAGCCCGTTGTGTACACCCGCGAGCACGATGATGAATCGATACTCCTGGTCAGCGAGCTTCGCGATGACTGACGTGAAGTTCGTCGTTTTGCCGCTCTGCACGTAACCGACGACTAGACCCTTACCATCAAATCGCGCGTCACTCGGCTTGGGGGTGTGTGCGACGACCTTGTTAGAGGATTGGTCCACGTCTTCGACCACGCTCGTCTTGAAGCCGGACCCGATGAAGGCTTCTTTCAGGGGGTTCCAGTAGATCGCCTCAGCCGTTGGGCCGGCGTACCACGCCGCACCGCCAGCCTTCAGGATCGCTGGCCCGCCGCTCTCGATGTTCGCAACCTGATCGGCGAAATAAGCCGCATACTGCTCCGCGTGTTGCGGCATTGCACCTTTGAATTTGTCAACAGCCGCATCGACGCCGTACCGGTTCGCCCAATCCGCGAACACGGGATACATCTGAAAATCCAATGGCCTGCCCTTCGCCCTCGTTGGTCAGAGAATATGGCACTCGGGCGCAGACATCTGAGCGGCGCGGTGGCCAGGTCGGACAATCACCGGCTGGCCTGCTAACAACGAGGCCTCAGGGGAGCGCGTGCCACTGAGGTCCGTCAGCCAGGCTGGTCCCTCGTCTTGACGTTGCTATCGATCGCCAACTTAGCCAGATCTGCTTCCCAGCCTTTGCCCGCGAGCTCCCAAGGAGCACGCCGGTCGCCCTCGACGGAGTGCAGGTACCCGTTATTTCGGAGATACTGGGCCGCCCACCGGATGTCGTACTGCCACGTGAAGAAAAGATCGCCCGAGCTTCGCAGCTCGTGCTCGTGCACCTGCCATACGTGTCGGCAAACTTCGACTATGGTCCCGCTGCCATGCAGCGTGCGCAAAGACTCGACCACCCATGCTCGCAAGATCTGCCTATCGGCCACGACATGCAGCCTACTGGGATGCGGGCGTGGCTGGCCGACTCGGTCAGAACACGCGGCCTGTCCGGGGTGGACTCATGTTCTTCCAAAACCAGGCTACGAGTGGGAGACGTCGACCCCAGCACGGGCGCCGTATTTGGCTCTCGTTCCCCGTTCTCAGCCCGAGATAGCCCGCTCATAGACCTCGAGCATCGCCGCAGTCCGGGACGACTGCCGGAAGTCTGCAGCGACCTGCGGATCCGGCTCCGGAGCACGCCCGGCTGCGATCTCGGACGCGGCGAGGCGAAGCGTCTCGGCGAGCGCGGCAACTCGGACAGGCTCATCCAAAGCGGCGGGCACGGCCCACAGCCCGCCGCGAAGCTCGCCGGCGATGTCGGGATCGTTCACGATCGTCGGGGTGCCGAGGGTCGCGGCCTCGAACGGCGTCATCCCCTGGGTCTCGAACCCGATCGAGGTCTGCACCACCGCGTCGGCCGCAGCGATCCGGCCGAGCACGTCGGCGTAGCCGATCCGTCCCGCGAAGCGGATGCCAGGACGCCCCGCGCGCGCGGCGATCCGCTCGGCGGCACGCCGCTCTCCCCCGCCGCCGACGATCTCGATGTCCGCGTCCACGTCGCTCGCGACGACGGCCTCCAAGAACGGCAGCAGCCGCTTCTCCGGGCTCATCCGGCCGAGCCAGATGAACCGCGGCCGGCCAGGGACGCGTTCCACGGGCGCGGCGGCGAGCACCTGCTCGCGCACCTCGTCGTCGATGCCGTTCCAGATCACGTCCACGGATCCGAAGACCCCGTGCTGTTCGAGCCGGCGCGCGAAGTGCCCCGACGGCGCAGTCACGGCACGCGACTCCGCGGCGATCCCGGCCAGATACGCCCAGCCGTCGGCGCCGCGCGGCTGGGCCCCGACGCCTCGGAGGGCCGTACGCCGCCACAGGTTCAGCGCCCCGAGCACGGGCGTGTGCAGCGGCGTCACGGCGGCGATGCCGACGTCCACGCGGTTGTGCATCGTGTGTACAGCGGGGATGCCGTGCCGGTGCGCGAAGCGGTGTCCGATGTAGGCGCCCCAGAAGTCGGCCTGCACGTGCACGAGATCGACCGGCGGACGGCGCGTGAGCGCTCGGTCCAGGAAGCGGTCGGTGCGCCGCCCCGGCCAGGTCAGCGAGTACTCGCGGTCGGCCGTGATCGGGATCGACGGAAGGTCGACATATCCCGGGTCGCCCCCGGCCCCGGCCTCGGCCCCGGCGAACCCCGCCGACCCCTGCGCGGGTCGAAGGGCGGCGTGCATCCGCGGCGCGACGATCGTGACGGTGTGACCCGCCCGCTCCAGGTACTTCCGCTGCAGCCGCATCGAGACCTGCGCCCCGCCCAGCGACTCGGCGTGCTGGTCGCCGAAGAAGACGATGTGCATCCGGGCTACTCCGGCAGCGGCTCGTCGCGGTACAGCGCCTCGAAGGTGTCCAGCGTGCGGTTGATGTCGTGAACGACGACGCCGTCGAGCGAGGCGCGCTGCATGCGCTCGTACTCGGCCGGATCCGCGGTGAGCACGTCGGTCAACCGCGCGGCCAGCTCATTGGCGTTGCCGGGTTCGAAGAGGTAGCCGTTCTCGCCGTCGTGCACGAGGTGGGGCAGCGCGACGGCGTCGGCCGCAACGATCGGCAGCGCCGACGCCATGGCTTCCATGGTCGCGATCGACTGCAGCTCGGCGATCGAGGCGATCACGAACAGCGACGCGCGGCTGAGCAGCCCGCGCAGCTCGGCATCGGTCGTGCGGCCGTGGAAGGTCACGCGATCCTGCAGGCCGAGCTGCTGGGCGAGCGACTCGAGCTGCTTGCGCTGGTCCCCGCCGCCGACGATGTCGAAGGTCACGTCGAGAGCCGGATCCAGCTTGGTCATCGCCTTGAGGATGACCTCGACCTGCTTCTCGGCGGTCAGGCGGCCGACGAACACGATGCGGTTCTTCTGCCGCGGACCGATGACCGGCGTGTACTGCGTACGGTCGATCCCGCAGCTGATCGGGATGACGCCCTCGACGTCGATCGTGCGCTCGAGGAAGTCGGCCGCACGACGGGTCGGCGTGGTCACGGCGCGCGTGAGCGCGAACGTGCGGCTCGCGTCGGCCCAGGCGAAGCGGAGCACGATGTCGTCGATGAACTTGGGCATCGTGGTGTGGTCGAGGATGTTCTCCGCCATGACGTGGTTCGTGGCGATCACCGGAATGCCGCGCTCGTGCGCGATCCGCGCAAGACCGCGTCCGATCACGATGTGCGACTGGATGTGCACCACGTCCGGCTGCACCTCGTCGAGCACGGTGCGGGCGTAGTGCTTCGAGCGCCACGGCCACACGAAGCGCAGCCAGTCGTGGGGCGCCCAGCGCACCGAAGGCAGCCGGTGCAGGGTCATCGCCTCGCCCTCGATCACCTCGATGCGGGGCTTCGCCGTGCGGTACGCCTGGTTGGGGGCGACGACGTGCACGTCGTGGCCGCGCTGCACGAGGCCGGCGGCGAGACGCTCGGTGAACCGGGCGGCTCCGTTCACGTCGGGAGCGAAGGTGTCCGCGCCGATGACGATCCGCAGCGGGCGAGGCGCCGCCGCGGCGGGCTCGGCCGGGACGGACGCGGGCTCGGCCGGGGCGTTCGCTGCGGTGTCGGGGCTGTCCGAGGGGCGATGGTCGCCGGGGGAAGTCACGTGATTGCTGCCTTTTGCTGGGCCGCGGCGCCGGCGACCGGTTGCTGAGCTTGTCGAAGCACATCGGCCGCTCGAACCCCGCGGAGATGGCCTGGATCGGGCGCTGGCCACTCTACCCGAGGGGGCTGGGGATCCGAGGGAGGCGGATCCGGATGGCCGCTCAGGGCCGCGGGTGGCCGCCTGCGGGGCGGCTGCCTGCGGGGCGGGCGAACGGGCGGGCGAACGGGCGGACGGGCGGGGCGACGTACCGTTCTCAGGATGGATCCCGCTTCCGCGGTCGACCTGGCCGATTTCCCGCGGATCCAGCAAATCCATCCTGAGAACGGTCGCGGGGCGGCGCGAACCACGCCGCCCCGATGCCCCTCAGGCGCCGAGAACGATCCTCTTCGCGTGCCCGTGCCCGTCGAGGTCGAACTCCAGGGTGAGCGGCGACGTGCTGACGACCCGCACCCCGTCGTCGCTCTCGACCACGGTCGACTCCGCGACGCCGGCGAGCACGACCCGCGCGGTCGCCTGCGTGCGGCTCGGATCCGACAGCGCGACCGTGGTGCGCCCCGCGTCGGTGCGCACGGCGACCGAGCACGGCCCGCCGACCGTCACGCCGTAAGACGGCGTCGTGCCGTTCGGCGTCGCCTGGAAGAAGTTCGCGAGGACGAGGCCCTGGCCGGCCACCCGGATCACCTGCGCCTGCGCGTTGTTCGCCAGCACCTCGACGGTGGGCGCATCCGACTCCGTGAACGTGACGGAGTGCGCCACGTTCGGCAGCACCATGTAGGCGTAGCCCCCGCCGGACGGGTTCGTGCCGTGGTGGTGCGTCACCGTGACGTATTCGCGGTTCTTGACGTCGGTCGTGCCGCCCGTGTCGGATCCGGAGTTGATGGTCTGCCAGTCGCCGGAGCGCGGCACGACCTGCACGTCGATCGCACCGGAGACGTTCTCGCCCTTCAGGAAGACGTATCCGCCGTGGCCCATGATGTGCACGTTGCGCTTGACCGTCACCGCCCCGTCAGCCGCGGCGAGCACGCGATTGCGGTTGTCGGTGCGCACGTTCGGCACGGTTCCCGGCGCGAACGAGCGGTTGTCGATCGTGGTGAACACGTCGTAGCCCGACGTCGACGCGATCGCGGATCCCAGGCACACGACCTTGTCGTCGAGGAAGAACCACGACTTGCGCGCACTGAGCGACTTGTCGAAGTTCAGGTGGTCCATGCCCTGGATCCCCCAGCGCTCGTCGAGCGCGAGGCCGCCCCCGAACGCCTGGAACGCGCGCGGGATGCCCGTGCCATCCGTCGCGCCGTTCGCCCTCGGCGCCGCCGTGACCGTCGTGCCCGGCAGCCGGTACGGATCGATCGTCGGCCAGAAGTCGGCGCTGTACTGGGCCGGATCCGCCGCGCTGTAGAAGAAGGTCAGCCCGTCGCCCTGGTACCAGCCGACGTTGTTCTCGCGGTTGCCCCACTCGTAGCGGCCGATCCGCTTGGAGGAGAGGTTGACCACGGTACTGAAGCCGGGGCGATGGTGCACGAGGCGGTCCTGGTCGCCGAACGCCCTCGTGTAGACAGGCGCGTCGGCCGGGGCGACCGTGTCATCGCCGAGGATCGAGGTCACGAGCAGCGATTTCGCCACGGTCTGCGTGGGCAGGCCGTAGAGCTTCTCATCGGTGCAGCGCTGCAGCCAGCCCTTCACGAGCGAGAGATAGCGCGGGCGGTACGAGTCGCCCGCGCCCCGGGCGAGCAGCAGGATCGCGGTGATCGCGGCGGCGCCGTCGACGTAATCGGGCTCGGCCTGCCGGGACACGGCGCGTCCGCGCACGGCCTCCATCATGCGGCCGTTCCAGATGAACGGCGCGTAGGCGGCCTCCACGGCGTCGAGGACCACGGACTTCTTCGGATCCGTCACGTCCCAGTCGCTCCCACCGAGGAGCCCCAGGATCTCGGCGATACCGCCCAGCGTGACGACGCCGTAGGTACCGACGTAGGGCAGGTACGTGTGCTGCACGAAGGATCCGTCGACGTAGAAGCCATCGCCGCTCGTGACGTAGCCGAACACGCTGTTCTTCCCCGCGCGCACCGTGTCGCTGAGGGCGTCTCGAGCGAGCGCGATCTCGTCCGGACGCCCATCGAGGATCCCGCGCAGTGCGCAGGACAGCGCCTTGTCGGTGCGGTTCGCGCCCGTCTCGGCGAGGCTCGTGCCGCGGCCTCGCCAGTTCGGATCCGGCGTGAAGTACCGCGCGGCGGCCAGGAGCGCGGTGCGCACGTCGGCCGGAACCACCTCGTGCAGCAGGATGCAGATGTCGGCCGCCTTGCGAGGCACGCCGATCTCCCAGAACCACCAGTTGCCGACCGCGGACTTGCCCGCTTTGTAGACGTTCGCGCTGAGCCAGCTCAGGGCGTCCACGAGGTCGGCAGCGAGCGCGGCATCGCCGTGCTGCGCGCACCCCGCGGTGGCGTAGGCGAGCGCGAGGTCGAAGATGCGGTTGAAGGTGACGCCCATGTTCCCGGACAGAACGGTGCCGGTCACGCCTGCGAGCGGGAGGTCGCTCCAGATCCCAGGGGACGCTGCGGGGCGCACCATCGCGTTCCACGACGCGGTCGCCGCGTCGCTCATCGCGCTCAGCACGCCGGCGAGCTCGGGAACGGACGCCGCACTGCCGTCGCCGGCGAGCATGATCGTGCGGCGCTGGATGAGCACCGCGAGCGGATCGTCGGCCGCGGTGCGGACGCTCCCGGGCAGGGTGCGGGCGCTCGCGGATTCGCCCGCGACGGCGACGAGAGCGCCTGCTCCGAGCAGTCCGAGCAGAGCGCGGCGGTTCATTTCGAGGGGGGACATCATCGGCCTCCGGGTCGTTCGGGGAAGGATTCGGGCACCATGGTATGCGCTTTCCCAATCGAATAGTAGAGGCGGTGTACATATTTCTTCACGCGGCGGACGCACGGCTGACCCCCACTTTCGCCCCCTACGCTCTGAGCATGCGCCTGCTCGCCGACGCCGACCCCGCACGCTGGATCCCCGTGACCGGATCCCTGGGCCTGCGCGGCCGCCGGCACCGCAAAGCGGCGATCCGGATGCTGCTCGGCCAGGCCGGCGCCGCGGTCGGCGCCGAGGCTCGCCCCGGATCCGGCTTCGGAGCGTGGGCGCTCAGCCAGGCGACCCCCTTCCTCATGCGCAAGGCGGACGGGCGCGTGCTGGTGTGGACCTGGAAGGCCGAGCCCGAGCTCATCGTGGCCATGGCGAGCGTGCAGGAGCTGACACCGCAGGTGCGCACGGCGCGCGCCATGATGCCGATGGAGTACGACGACACCGAGGAGTTCCGCAACCCCTACCTCGGCTCGGGCGAGAAGCTCGTGGTGCCGCTGCCACAGCCGGGCCCCTCCGGGCAGGCGGCGCCGCCGTTCGCGACCTACACCTGGGACACCGGCACCCACCTCGTCACACTGCAGGCCGTGTGCGCCGACCGGGAGCGGTTCGGCACGGTGATCTCCGCCGTGGACGAGATCGCCCGCACGCTGCGCACCGCCGACGACCTCGCCGTCGGCGAAGTGGGGCCGGTGCTACGGCTGCCGCCGGCCTGAACGGGCCTGGCCCGGGGGCGGATCCGGCGAGAAACCAGATCCTGCACGAAACATCGTCGCTGCCGTGCAGTCTCGTGCCGGAAGTGGTTTTTCGCGGATCGGGTCAGCCGGCACCGAGGACCGCGGCGAGGCCGTTGAGGCGCAGCGCCGTACCGCCGCGCAAGTGCGGGAAGTCATCGCTTCCGTCTCCGGTGCGGGCCAGGAAGGCGACCTGCTCGGTCCAGGTCAGCAGGCAGCCGGTCTCGTCGTCGGCGAACAGCACGGTCACCAGCGACGCCCACCGCGGCACATCATTCACGGTCGAGGTGTAGGAGAACACGATCCGGCGATCGGGGACGATGTCGAGGTAGTGGGAGTGGTAGGCGAGCCGCTCCGGCGCAGCGCCGGGAAGCGAGAAGGTACTGGTGGCATCCACGCCGCCACCGACGCGGAACTCGTGGCGCTCGGCCGCCCGCGCTCCAGGCAGGCGGAACCAACGCCGCCGGATCGTCTCCTCAGCGAATGCGGCGAACACCGCCGAGGGCGCCGCATCGAGATGGCGCTCGAGAGTGAAGTCGCCGTGACGCACGTCGAGTGCGACGGGTCCTGACGGCGTCCTCGCGTCGCTGCGGGGTTCGGGATCAGCTGGCATTTCGTCTCCGTCGGTCGGTACGTCGAACAGTTACTATCCGTAGGAAACGTGAATCGGCGGCGATGATTCCGCCCACGCCCTGCGCACTTCGACTCGCCCGCCTCGACGACGCGCGAGCCGCCGCCGCCGAGAAAACAGATCCTGCACGAGGCACCATCGCTGCCGTGGTGTCTCGTGCAAGATGTGGTTTCTCGAGGCTCAGGTGAGCCCGCGTTCGTCGAGCCAGGCCCGCGCAACGGCCTTCGGGGCGCGCAGCAGCCACGCGTCGGCCAGGAGTTCGCCGAGGTGGTCGCGCGCGATCGCGTCGAGCCGCAGCAGCACGGCGGGGTAGCCTGCGAAGTGCGGGATCGTGAAGAAGACTGCCGGATCCGCGGTCACGAGCTCGCCGGCGAGGGCGACCGTCTCGGTGCGCACTGCGAGCACCGGCCCGTCGGGCCAGGAGCACCCGAGCTCGGCGAGCTGACGCAGATCCGTCTGCGACGGCCCGCGCATCCACGCGATCTGGCCGCCGTTGCAGCGCCAGGCGGCTTCGCCGGTGTGCCCGCCGACCTTCTCCTCCACGCCGGGGAGTGCGAGGGCCAGAGCGCGGACATCGTCGATCGTCGCCATGGATCCGATCCTCCCCCGCTCCCGCTCCCGCCTCAAGGGCTGCGACGAATGCATGGACCGGCGACGGATGCACGATCCCTTCGCCGGATCCGTCGTGCATCGGTCGCGAGGTCCTGCATCCGTCGCCCGCATTCAGGCCCCGCGGCGGTACTCCAGCAGTGTCACGCCCGAGTCGAACGCCGTGGCGGCCGTACAGGTGAAGGCCGCGGGGGCGTAGCCGCTCCGCCCGAACAGCGGGATCCCGTCGCCGAACAGCGCGGGATTGACCTTCAGCACCAGGCGGTCGATCTCTCCGACGATCGATGCGGCGAGCGCGCCGCCCCCGCACAGCCAGATACCGGCACCGTCCTGGGTCTTGAGCTCGCGCACGACGTCGATCGGGTCGCGGTCCGTGAAATCGACGCCGTCGACCGGATCCGGATCCCGTCGGGTGAAGACCACTTGCCGCAGGTGCCCGTACGGGCTGGGCATCGCCGGCAGGCCGACCGCGTAGGTGTTCCAGCCCATCAGGACGGTGTCGAACGTCGAGCAGTCCTGCGCGATACCCAGCGCCTCGGCGAACGACGTGGGGATCGCATCGGCGAAGCGGGTGTTGATCGCCGTCATGTGGTCGCCTTCGAAGACGAAGGCGTCGAACTGGCCCTCGGGCCCCGCGATGAAGCCGTCCAGGCTGACGGCGACGTAGTAGGTGAGTTCTCGCATGGATCCTCCGCTCTTCGTGCACCATCCACAACAGATGCAGTGATTGGAGACTACAACAACTGTTGTGGTTGCGCTACTCTGAGGGCATGGCCAAGAACGAAGCACGCCGGAGCGCCCTGGCCGATGCCGGCATCGCGGTGCTGGCACGGGAGGGGTCGCGCGGACTCACCCATCGCGCGGTCGACGACGAGGCGGGCGTGCCGACCGGCACCGCGTCGAACTACTTCCGCAGCAGGGAGGCGCTGATCGCCGGGCTGTTCCAGCGCATCGGGGAGCGCCTCGCCCCCACCCCGGACGATCTCGCGCGGCGCGCCGCGCAGACGCCGAGCCCTGCCCTGTTCGGCGACTACCTGCGCGACATCGTGCGCCGTCTGCTCGGGGAACGCGAGGTGACGCTCGCCCTGTTCGAGCTGCGACTGGAGGCGGCACGCCGACCCGAGCTCGCCGCCGCACTCGAGGAGTGGCAGCGCGCGGGCTTCGAGGGCGACATCGCCTTCAACGCGGCCGCGGGACTCCCGGGCGGACGCGCGGAGATCGCACTGTTCCACTACGCGATCGAGGGCCTGGTTCTGGACCGGCTCACCTCGTCGATCGACCCCGAGACGCCGACCGATGACGTGGTCGACACCCTGGTGGCGGGGCTGCTGCCGCGAGCCTGACGAGTCACCACGGTTCACCTGCACGATCCGGGCACGGATGCACGACGGGATCGCCGGATCCGTCGTGCATCCGTGTCCCGATCGTGCATCCGTCCCGCCCCGGGCCAACCGCCGGGGCGCGCGTCAGACGTTCACGTCCCCCACGAGGTTGACTCTGATGCCCATGCCGTCGAGCATCGCGGCCTTGGCCACGAGCGCCTTGTCCGCGGTCTCGGCGTCGGGCGCGTAGACGAGCTGGGCGTGATTGGCCTTGTGCCGGGCCATGAACTGGTCCCGGCTCTGGCCGTGCAGCACGACGTGCGCGATCGGCCACTCCGGGTTCGTGGCATCCTTGCGGCGCCGCGTCTCCTCGGCCGGCAGTTCCACGACGGTGCCCCGGAACACATCGGCCTGCAGCACGCCGTCGGCGATGAAGATGCGAGAGAGCACGACCTCCCCGGGCTTCGAGACACCGTTGATCGTGGCGCCGCCGGCAGGGAAGAACACGTGCCCCTGCCGCCAGCCTTCGGCCTTGTCCCAGCCGCCCAGGTGCGAGGCGGGGACGGATCCGGAGATCTCGTAGACCCACACGAACTCACCGTCGTAGTCCTCGCCCCACCGCACGTCGTGCAGCGTGTTGTCCGGCACCAGACCCATCGCTCGCCACACCCGGTCGGTCACGAGCGCGTCGACCGCGACGCCCTCGTCCGCCTCGTTGAAGTGCGGGAATGCGCGCCCGGAGTGCAGGATCCGGGATCCGTCCCGCGAGGTCACCGGCGGACGCTCGGTGGAGTTCAAGATCCCCTCCGCGAGGTCCGATGCGGGGACGAGGTCCTTGAGGCCCTGCTGATACTGGATCCCGACCGCATCCAGGCCGAAGTCGTCGGCGATGCGGAGCGCCGCGATGTACATCTTCAGCTGCCACTGCACCTGGTCTCGCGTGAGCTCGGTGGCCGCGTCCTCGCCGTACACGAACGTCATGCCGTGCTCGATCAGCCAGTCGTAGGCGGCGTCGGCCTCGGCGTCGGCGACCTCGAGCATCTCCGCGTACAGCGCCGACTGCGAAAGGCGCTCCTTGTAGATGCCGGTCGCGTTCAGCAACTCGTCGTCGAAGATCGCGTTGTACATGCCCATGCAGCCCTCGTCGAAGACGCCGATGATGGCCTTGTCCGCCCGCAGCTGCGCGGCGAGCGCCGCGCCGAGCTGCTGCTCCGGGCTCTCCGGCAGTGCGGGCAGCGCACGCACGTGCGAGGCGTCGTGCGTAATGCGTCCGGTCTCGGTCCACTCCTGGAGCCCCGTGCGGAACCAGGCGTCGGTGAAGTCGACCGACCAGATCGTCGCGTAGGGCTTCCCCATCTTCGTGAGTCCGGCGTTGAGGCCGAGCAGCCCCACGAGCCCCGGCCAGTCCGGCGCGAAGTTGGCCGTGGTGAGGATCGGACCGCGGTGCGTGCGCAGGCCCGCGAGCACGTGGTGGGAGTACTGCCAGTTCGCGGTCGCGACGATGAGTGGCGCATCCTCGGGGATCCCCTTGAACACCTCCATGCCCATGCGCTGACTCGAGATGTAGCCGTGACCGGTGGCCGGATCCACGCCGAAGGGCCGGATGACGGTCCAGCCGAGATCCTCGAAGGCTGCGGTCACGGCCGCCTCCGTCGCCGCCTGCACCGGCCACCCCGCGACGTTCGCCGATTCGCGGAGGTCGCCGGACGTGATCAGGTAGGCGGTCTTCGGCGCGGAGGCGGGGCGCTCGGTCGGCGCAGGGATGGCGTAGGTCATGAGATTCTCCGGTTGCTGGTGGACGGCCCCTCGACGAGCTCGGGGACCGGGATGGGAAAGGATCGCTCGGGGACCGGGATGGGAAAGGATCGCTCGGGGACCGGGATGGGAAAGGACCGCTCGGGGACCGGGATGGGGAAGGATCGGGCCTCGCCGGCGTCGAGGCGCAGGTCATGCACGAGGACGGCATCATGCAGACGCAGTTCAGCGATGTCGAGCACGCCGCCGTCGAGGCGGAGCACGAGCCGGTCGGCGTCGATCTCGGCGCGCCCCCAGCCGGTGCCGGTGGTGAACAGGAAGCGCTGGATCCCGCTGTCCGCGAATGCTCCCGCGGCGGGAGCGAAGGACAGCTCGCGGGCAGGTGCATCCCACTGCGCGCCGCTCGCCGCGAGCAGCAGCGCCCAGGACGCGAGCGAGCGCGCATAGTGGTTGCCGCACTCGATCTCGTTCCACGGATTGCGGTGCACCCCGTCGTAGCGCGCCCGCAGGGTCCGCTCGACGAGCAGCGCGTCGTCGACCCGCCCCGCGTAGAGCAAGGACGCGGCGACCTGGTGCTCGATCCCGGTCCACACCTCGTCGGAGTAGACGAACGGGATCGCCGGCCTGCCCCCGCGCGGCCAGGACGCGAGCAGCAGCCCTCCCTCGTCGTTCAGGGCGTACACGCGCTGCGTGCTCTCGTGCGCGGAGAGGTCCGCGCGATGGTTGTGGGCGACGATCGCGGCGAGCGCACTGTCGATGTGGTCCGCCGGCAGCAGCAGGCCGAGCCCGTTCACCCAGGCGTGGAACTGCCCGAGCAGCTGATCCGACAGCACACCGTCGCCGTACTGGTAGCGGTGCACGTCGGCGTCGTCGATCACCTGGCGGTAGTACTCTCCGTTGAACAGGACATCGTCCATGGCCGCGGCGACATGATCGGCGCGCGCCGCCCAGTCACGGGCGCGTTCCGCCTCGCCGAGGTGGGCGGCCATCCGGGATCCTGCGCGGAGCGCGGCGAGGTGGATCCCGTTGGCGAGCGGGTCGATTCCGTGGAACTCGATGTCGTACGTGTTGTGCAGCTCGCCGTCCAGCAGGCCGTCACCGTCGCGGTCCCATTCCCGGGTGGCGTGCTCGAGGGTGCGCACCGCCGCCGGCCAGAGCTCGCGCAGGAACGCGTCATCGCCCGAGAAGCGCCATTCGCGATGCAGCCGCAGGAAGGTGCCGAGCTGGCCATCGACCGCCGGGCCCATGAACCACGACGAGGATCCGAAGATCCGATTTCCGCGGAACTTCTGCGCACCGTCCTCATCCGTCTCGAGCAGGAACTCGGGCCGGCGGGCGCTGCGCTCGAGCGCGGGGAACAGCCAGGCGACCGTCTGCGCGTACGACCAGACGTGCGTGCAGGTGCCCTCGCAGGAGCCGCCGTGATCGAAGGATCCCTCCCACGCGGCGAACACCGGCCCCTCCCCCGGTCCCTGAGCCTGTCGAAGGGCCGGGTTCGGCGACTCCAAGACGAAGCAGGTGGTGGAGCGCACCGCGGCGATGTTCGCCCCGGCGGCTTCGGCGAGCACGGGATCCAGAGTGCCGCCGTACAGGGCCTCGACGAACGCGTCGGTGGCGGCCTCGAGCGCGGGCAGTTCGCGGTGCAGGTGGGCCGCGGCCGCCCAGGCGTCGGACCAGAGCGTCGCGTAGTGATTGCGCACGATCGGCGGCAGCGCCGGATCCACCGACGGTTCCTGAGCGAGCGAAGCCGACGGTTCCTGAGCGAGCGAAGCCGTCGGTTCCTGAGCGGGCGAAGCCGACGGTTCCTGAGCGAGCGAAGCGAGACGAAGGACGCTGCCCTCCTCGTCCCCCGCCGTCGGTTCCTGAGCGAGCGACGCGAGACGAAGGGCGCTGCGCTCACTCGGGGACGGGGTCGCGGGCTCGTCGTCCATGATGATGTGCCCGTGCCAGCCGCGGCGCCGATTCGGGAACGACCAGCTCAGCACGAACTCGAAGTCACGGGCTTCGCCAGGAGCGAGCGTGTGCACGATCCCGAGGGATCCGGTGCGCAGGCGCGGCAGCTTCGCGAGCATCTCCTCCTCAGTGAGCGGACGCGCATCCGGATCCGCACGGTCCCTGCCCTTCGACAGGCTCAGGGACCGGCCCTCCTGCTCCGCGAACAGGCCTCGCGGCCGGTCCTCGAGCGTGAGGCGCGGCTCGAGATCGAGCAGTCCATCGGTGGTGAGATCGCTCCAGAACATGCGAGCCCCATCGGGCCAGTAGCTGGTGACCCACTGCGGCTTCACCGTGGTGGAGGCGTCGGTCGTGGTGAGGCTGAGCGTGCCGTAGCCCGGATCATCCTCGGGCAGGTCGATGCCGAAGTCGAGGCCGCGCACGTCGGCGTCTTCGCGCCACCGCACGGTCTGCGTGCCGCGCATCCCCCAGGGGGCGTCCGGTCCCGGCTCGCCGCGGCCCGCGGTGTGCGAGATGCTGCCGACGACCGTCACCGCGACCGGCGCGACTCCGGGGTTGACGACTCGGTAGCGCAGCACGGCCGCGGGGATGCCCGAGGCGTCGGCGTCGAGCGGCACGAGCGGCGTGAAGGCGTGCAACGACACCTCGACGGGCAGCACTCGGTCGGTGAAGTCGATGTCGACCACGGGGTACTCGCCGTGCATCGTGGCGCCGTCGAGTCGCGGCAGACCCGCGAGGTCGTCGAACGAGAATCCCGCGTCGAGGTCGCGCCGGCCGGTCACCCGCGCCTCGAGCACCCGTGTGACCGGATCCGCCCCCTCCGGAGCGACGCGGATCGCGAAGAAGGTGCGGGGATTGCGGCGGTCCATGTCGGGATGGTTCTCCAGCTCCCAGTCGCGCAGTTCGCCGCGGGCGCCGAGCGACACGTTGCCGGTGCCGATACCGCCGAGAAGGAACGCCGCACGCTCGGAGGTGTGCGGGATGGGACGGGCACGGCGGGTCATGCGACCGCCTCCTTCTCGTCGGCGGCCCTCTGCTGCGCGGCGAGCTCGTGCACGACCTCGGCCGAGCCCGCATAGAGCCGTAGGTAGCGGTCGAACAGCGCGTCGTAGACCGGGGCGAGGGAGGGATCCGGAACGATCGTCGCGATGACCGGATTCCAGTCCCGGATCGTCGGGGCGGGATCGGAGACGGCGCCGGCGGCGAGGAAGGCCGCGCCATAACTCGCGCCGATCGTCACTTGCGGCACCTCCTGCACGAGGCCCGTGATGTCGGACACGATCTGCAGCCAGAGACGCCCCTGCGTACCGCCGCCCACCGCGACGATCCGCCGGATATCCGCGCCCGCGTCACGCATGGTCTGCACGTTGTGCCGCACGCCCAGTGCGGTGGCCTCGAGCGCGGCCCGGTACAGGTCGCCCCGGCCATGCGCCAGTGTGAGGCCGGCGATCACACCGCGTGCGTCCGGATCCTGGATGGGCGTGCGCTCCCCCGCGAAGTACGGCAGCAGCACGAGGCCGCGCGCGCCTGCCCCCGAGGTCTCGGCCTCGGCCAGCAGCTCGGGATAGTCGGATCCGGTGAGGTCCTTGAGCCAGGCGGTGAGCGCGCCGGACGTGGACAGTCCGCCGGCGAGGTTGCGGGTGCCCGCGAAGGCGCCGGCGGTGGTCCACATCGACGGCGTGCGGAGGCTCTCCTCGCCGGTCGCCACGTGACGGGTGAAGACCATGAACATGGTCGTGCCGTACATGAGCATGAGGTCGCCGTCGCCGTGGGCGCCGACGCTGACGGCCTCGGTCCAGGCATCGATCGTGCCGGCGATCACCGGCGTGCCCTCGGGGATCCCGGTGATCGCTGCCGCCTCGGCCGACACGACTCCGGCGACATCGCCGGCCCAGAGCAGCGCGGGCTGCTCGATCGGTGCGGCGTACCGCTGCCACCACTCGTCGTGCCAGCACTCCCCGTCGATGTCGTAGAGAGGCGAGACCTGGCTGGCGGACTGGTGGTCCAGCACGTAGGCGCCCGTCAGGCGGTGCACGAGCCAGGAGGCGGGCATGAAGAGCCGACGGGCGCGTCTCCACGCCCCCGGCTCCTCGTCATGGATCCAGAGGATCTTCGGGCCGCCGGCCTGGGAGGTGAGCGCGGATCCGCCCGCGCGCGTGATCGCCTCGGTCCCGAGATCGGCCGTCATCCGATCGATCTGATCGCCGGCGCGGGTGTCGACGCCGTAGAGGATGGCGGGGCGCACGGGCTCGCCCTCCTCATCGGCCAGGAGGATGCACGGCCCCATGCCGCTCACGCCGACCCCGGCGACCTCGGCGTCCGGCGCCGCGGCGAGAAGCTCGCGGGCGAGGGAGACGAACTCGTCCCACCAGATCCCGCCGTCCATCTCGACCCAGCCGGTGCGCGGACGGCGCACGTCGTGCGTCCGCGTCGCCTGGGCGAGCATCGCGCCGCGGGCATCGACGAGGACGCCCTTGCTGCTGGAGGTGCCGATGTCGACACCGATGGTGCACCGCACGCGCATCTCCCTCGATCGCTCGCTCTGACCGGACGGCGATCACACTACGCGAAATCGATTTCAAGTGCAATCGGCCCGCAATCACTCCGCACAGAACGGGATCTGCCGCCACTTTTCACCGACTTCGTGAAACCGATACATCCGCCGACGGGGGGTGACAAGCTCGGCAGAACCGAAGAGTATGGAGGCATGAACATGACCGAACCGCAGGTATGGACCCTGATCGGGGTCTTCGCGGCGATCATGCTCGGCGGAATGACGCTCATGACGACGCTGCTCTCGCAGTCGTTCCGATCCGAGATCGGACGCCTCGAGGCGAGGTTCGATGGCAGGTTCGAAGCCATGGACGGGAAGATCACGGGACTTCGAGCCGAGATGAATGCCCGCTTCGATGCCGTGGACGTCAAGGTCTCCGCCCTTGACAAGGATGTGGCGGCCCTCGCAGAGCGCTTCTGGCGCTCCTGAGTCCGAGCTCAGCGCGAGACGGTCGCGGCCTGGATCTCGTTGCGGAGCACGATCGTGCGCGCGGGCTGATCGTCGCCGCCGATCCTGTCCAGCAGCATGCGCGCCGCGGTCACGCCCATGTGGCGCGCGGGAAGGCGCACCACGGTGACCACGCTCGGCGACAGCGTCGTGAACGGCAGCGAGCCCACGACAGCGACGCCCATGGCCGGTGGAGTGAGGCCGTGCTCCGTGAGCACCTGGATCGCGCCCACGCCGATGAGGTTGTTGCCCGCCACCACGGCGTCTGGCGGTTCGGGCAGGGCCAGCAGCTCCTCCATGGCCTCGCGTCCGCCGTCGACCCGGAAGGAGGAGAACCGCAGCAGACCCGGATCCGCCGGAAGCCCCTGAGCCGCGAGGGCCATCCTCCACCCGTCGGCGCGCTCGACCGCGGTCTCGATGTGCTCGGGTCCGGCGATGTGGGCGATGCGGGTGTAACCGGCCTCGATCAGCTGCTCGGTCGCACTGCGCCCGGCATCGCGGTTCGCCATCACCACGCCGTCGATGTCATAGCCGGTGCCGCGGTCGACGGCGACCACCGGACGCCCCGCCGCCATGATCTCCTCGAGGCTGGTGCGGTCGGAGGCCGCCGCGAGGATCACGCCCGACATGTGCTCGGCGATCGCGATCCGCAGGTACGTCTGCTCCTTCTCGACCTGCGCGTCGGAGTTGCACAGCACCACGGAGAATCCGGCCTCGGAGGCGACGTCCTCGACGCCCCGCGCCATCTCGGTGAAGTAGGGGTTCTCGATGTCGGGGATCACGAGGGCGATCACCTCGGAGCTCTGCCGGCGCAGGGTGCGGGCGGTGCGGTTCGGGAAGAACTTCAGCTGCGCGGCGGCCTGACGCACAGCCGCGACCTTCTCCTCGGAGACGCCGACACCGTTGAAGACGCGCGACACCGTCGCCGGGGACACCCCCGCGAGTCGCGCCACGTCATAGATGGTCGCCATCTCGCCCCCTCCGTTGCCCGTCAGGACACACTACCGCGATGAAATCGATTGCAACAGTCGCGGGGAATCGGTAGGGTGGCCGCACGCGCTGCCACGACCTGCACGCGGATCCCCCCGCCCGACGCGACCCGCCCGACACGAGGATGTGTACCCCGCCATGACCCTTCCCGTCCTGTCGTCCCTGTCCGCCCTGCGGACCGTGCAGACCCGGTCCATCTCTCCGGAGAACTTCGACGGCGCCGTCGGCGGCGGCGGACGTGCGACGGAGGGCACGGGCGCGGACTGCGCGCGCGACCTCGGGCCGGGCTGGAAGATCTCGCCGAGCGTCGACATCAAGGCCGGCGAGACGTTCGATCTGGCCGCGATCGAAGGCGCCGGCAAGATCACCCATATCTGGATCACGACGCACACCGACAACTGGCGCACGCTCATCCTGCGTGCGTACTGGGACGGCGCGTCCGAGCCCGCGGTCGAGGTGCCCTACGGCGACTTCTTCTGCAACGGCTGGGGCGTGTTCGCGCAAGTGAACTCGCAGGTGATCGCCGCGAACCCGCACGGCGGGTTCAACTCCTACTGGCCCATGCCGTTCCGCGACGGCGCGCGCCTGACGGTCGAGAACACCTCGGCGCTCGATGTGCGGGTCTACTACCAGGTGACGTACGAGGTCGGCGGGGACCACTCCCGCGACGGCTACTTCCACGCGCAGTGGCGGCGCTCGAACCCGCTCGAGGAGCTCGTGCCGCACACGATCCTGGAGGGGATCGAGGGGCAGGGCCAGTACGTCGGGACCTACATCGCGTGGGGCGTGAACTCCAACGGGTGGTGGGGCGAGGGCGAGATCAAGTTCTACCTCGACGACGACACCGACTACCCGACGATCTGCGGCACCGGCACCGAGGACTACTTCGGTGGCGCCTGGAACTTCGACATCCCCGGCCAGGGGTACACACCCTTCTCGACGCCGTATCTGGGCATGCCGCAGGTGATCCGCCCCGACGGGCTCTACGTCTCGCAGCAGCGCTTCGGGATGTATCGCTGGCATCTCGCCGACCCGATCCACTTCTCCACCGGGATCCCGAAAGTCGACATCCAAGCGCTCGGGTGGCGCAGCGGCTGGCGCTATCTTCCCCTGCGCGACGACATCGCCTCCACTGCGATGTTCTACCTGGACCGGCCGACGGCGCGACGACCGAAGGCGCCCAGCGCCGACGACCTGGAGGTGCACCTAGGCACGGCCCCCGTGCCGGACCTGGGATCCACTCCCCCGCGCGCACCGCGCGACTGACACCCGTCGCCGGACAGGGCCGCTTGCGCGGTTCACCTGCGCGACCCCGCTACGGATGCACGACGGGATCGCCTGATCCGTCGTGCATCCGTCTCGCGATCGTGCATCCGTCGCCAGGACGGAAGCGGACTCAGGCCAGAGCGCGCACCGGACCGCGCAGCACGGCGCGGTCGAGGCCGTAGCGGCCTGCGCCGGTGAACGCCAGAGCAAGGGCGCCGGCACCGAGCACGGCGGCGAACTCCCAGCCGCCATCGCCGACCCAGATGCCCTTGCCGAGGTGCACGAGCACGATGGCGCCGATCATGTCGGCGGCCAGCAGCACGCCGACGGGCCGCGTGAAGAAGCCGGCGATGAGCAGGATCCCCCCGATGAGTTCGAGGAACGCGATCGCGGGGCCGGCGATCTCGGGCAGCGGAGCGCCCATGCCCGCGAACGCCTGGACGGTGCCGGGCAGGGTGAACTCGAAGATCTTCTGCGCGCCGTGCGCGGCGAAGACGCCGCCGATCACGAGGCGCAGGACCAGGAGTCCGAGAGAGGCGGCGGGCTTCGTGGTGTTCGTCATTCCGGACAGCTCCTTCGTGGCAGGACACCGCGGCGAGCGCGGCTCGGGGCATCCGCCCCGGTCTTACACGCTACGGAGCCGTCCCTGTCATGTTTCTGAACGCGGGCTCAATATCCGGTGACGGCGCCCCCTGGACGATCGGAGGATGCGTGGCGGACCGGAGCCGCGTTGCGATCCGGACGAAGTCCGCAAGTGCCGGGGAGGTGCTGTGCGGCGGCCAGGCGACCACGGTCGTGACGAGAGGCGCGTCCGACACGGGAACCAGCGCGTGACCATCGCGGAGTTGGGACCGCAGCGAATCGGGCATGACGGCGCAGGCCAGTCCCAGCGAGATCAGCTGGAGCAGCTGGGTGTGGTCGCGGACTTGCGGGCCTGGGCCGTCCGGATAGCTTCCGTCAGGTTCCGGCCAGCGCGGCAGGGGCGGATCCGTCAACGCCTCGATGTCGGCCATCGAGACGTGCGGGCGACGCGCGAGCGGGTGGCCGGCGGGGAGAACCAGCACCTGCTGTTCGGCGTGCAGGGCCTCCGTGTTCAGTCCGATCGTCTCGTCGTAGGGCCGGTGGAGCAGAGCGACGTCGGCACGTCCGGTGCGCAGCAGTGCCTCCGGCTGGCCCGGTCCGACCAGCGTCACGTCGATTCCGACCGCGCTCGGTTCAGACGCATAGGCGTCGAGGATCTGAGACAGCAGGTCGCTGGACGCGCCGGCCTTCGCGGCCAGCACCAAGGGCGGCCGGTGGGCAGCGGCTCGGACGGTACGAGACTCGGCGGCTTCCACCGCGTCCAGCGCGAGCCGGGCCTCCCGCAGCAGAACGGCCCCGGCCGCTGTCAGCGTGACCGCGCGGGGGGTGCGGTGCAGCAGGACCACCCCGAGCCGTCGTTCGAGCTGCTGAATCGCCCGCGACAACGGCGGCTGCGCCATCATGAGCCGCTGCGCCGCCCGCCCGAAATGCAGCTCCTCCGCGACGGCGACGAAGTATCGCAACTCACGCGTCTCCACTCCCGCATCGTATCCGTCGGCGACCGGGGCCGATACCCGTGCGGTATCGCCGAGCGCAGGATCGGTCTTGGACGGCTCTCCTCCCCCGACCACAGGATGAAGGAAAGCAATCGAGAAGAGCAAGGACGCGGAACACCATGTCGAACGAGCACCTGCGCTGGCTGTTGAAGTTCATCCAACCCGAACGGACCCTCGCCTCCCTCCCCGGCGGAGCCGGCCTGGACCGGAGCGCCCATGCCCGGCTCCTCGGCATCCCGGACGAGGTCTACACCTCCGAGCTCGATCGCATGCAGGAGGAGGCCACCGAAGCGGCGGGCGCGCTGCTGACGGATCCCTCGGTCGCCGCGATGGTCGACCGCCTCCCGCTCCGGAAGGGCGCCCATGTGGTGGCGTTCGGCGACAGCCTGACATCAGACCCCCAGTCGTGGGCGGTGATCCTGAGGGAGGTGCTGGCGAAGGGGCGCGGTGACGACGCCCTCTCCCTGTCCGTCCACGCCGTCGCGGGCGAGACCACCACCCACGGTCTCGTGCGCATCGGTAACACCATCAACGTGCAGCCCGACTGGGTCCTCTTCCTGCTCGGCACCAACGACGCCCGCACCCAGGGACCGCGCCCCACGAAGACGCTCGTGCACCACGAGGAGACCCGGCGCAACATCGCAGAACTGCATCACCGCGTCTCCAGCGAGACCTCGGCGACCGCCATCTGGATCACTCCCCCCTCGATCGACGAGGCGATGGTGGCGAACCACCCCGGCCTCGCGAGATTCGGGGTTCGCTACCGCAACCAGGACCTGGAACGAGTCGCCACGATCATCCGCGAGAGCGGTGCGCCCGTCATCGACGTCGGCGAGGCGTTGGGGACACCTCCCGCTTCCGACCTGCTCCTGGGGGACGGCGTGCACTTCACCGTGGAGGGTCAGAAGCGCATCGCGCTCGAAGTGATCCGTGGCTGGAGCAGCCTCCCGTGAGCTACCTCGTCTTCGGCGCCACCGGCAACATCGGCTCACGGGTGGCTCAGCGCCTCATCGATGCCGGTGCACGCACGTCCGTCTTCGTGCGTGATGCAAGCAAAGCCCACCTGCTCTTCGGCGATCAGGTCGACGTCCGCAGAGGAGACTTCGATACGTCGAGCGCCTTGGCTGCGGCGCTCGACGGTGTGGACGGGATCTTCCTGCTGACAGACGGACCGAACCTCGACGAACAGGATCGAGCCGTCTCCTCCGCCGCCTTTCAGGCCGGCGTTCAGCACATCGTCAAGCTGTCGACGTTGGACGTTCTCACCGGAATCGGCACGGGGCCTTGGCACACGGCGGGCGAGGCGGCTGTCCGGGAAAGCGGCGTCCCGTTCACGTTCATTCGCGCTGCCGGATTCATGTCCAATGCGCTGAGCTGGTCGTACCCCATCCGCACCGCCGGCGTCCTGCGGTCATCGACAGGAGAAGGCAAGATCGCCTTCATCCATCCGGACGACGTCGCGGCCGTCGCAACGACCGCGCTGCTCTCGCGCAGGCGCGACGGCCGCGCACTCGTGGTCACGGGTCCCGAAGCACTGTCGTACAGGGAGATGGCGAACACGATCGGCCGGGCGATCGGCACGTCCATCGGCTTCGAGGAGATCACCGACCGACAGGCGTATGCAGACACTGTCGAATGGGCCGGGAGAGGGCCCTACATCGACGCTCTCGTGGACATCTGGCGCGCCGTTCGCCAGGGGCGGCTCGACACGGTCACCGAAGGGTTCCAACAGACCACGGGGCAGGAACCGATCTCTTTCGCCCGGTGGGCCGCAGAGAACGTCGAGGCATTCAGGTAGCGCGCCGGCGGGCCGCCAGGGGACTCTGCAAATCCTCACGACGTCGGGCGTTCAGCCGGAACCCGTGGTGACTCGTCGGTGATCGTTACACGGTCATGGGTCGGGCGAGCTCGAGGACGGATCCGCTCGCGAAGGCGTGCGGGCGGGAGCGGCCCGTTGGCCAGAACCCGTGCCGCTCGTAGAAGCGTCGTGCCGGGACAGAGTCTTCATACACGTAAAGGCGAAGGCGGGTCGCCTTCCGGGCCGCCACCCAGTCCAACACGTTGGCCAACAGCAGATCCGCGACACCCGTCGCCTTGCCGCGGTGCTCAGGGACGAGGTAGACGCCGGTGAGCACGGGGTCCGTGCCGTCATCGTCGTGACTCTGCGCCGCCATCATCCCTACCCATTGACCGGAGCCCGACTCGATCGCGACACAGGACGTCGCATCGTCCTGTTCGCCGCGCCGTGCCCTGAGCCGCCAGTCGCCCTCCGTCATCGCCAGAGTGGTCTCCAGGGTCGCCCCGTATGAGATCGGGTGTTCCGTCGCATTCTTGATCCGGAAGGTGCGGAGGAGCTCATGGTCTTTCTCCTGCGTCGTGCGCACGTGGTAGCTGCCGGTCATCATCGAACGATGATAATCGGCCGGCGTTATCGGCCGGGAGGAGCACTGCCAGATCCGGAGCCGTTCTCCGCGGCGAGATCCGGAGCCTCCCACGTTCCTACCCGCGCTCGGCGCTCCCGGGCCAGGTGGGTCGGGGAACTGCGTGGCGGCACGACCGATGTCGCGCAGCCACGCAGTTCCGACCGATCCCTGCTCCCCGAAAACCGCCTCAGCCGAGCGCGCGCATGGTCGGTCATGACGTTGCCGCCTGGCGCGACCTCCCCGCGACGCCCTCGGCGGGCGGCACTGAAGTCAGGCGCAAGCGGTCAGCGCCGGGGCGGTGACGAAGAGATCCGCGTTCTTGCGGGCTCCAGCGTTCACGTATGCGAGGGTGAAGGTGTAGGTGAAGACCACAGTTCCGTCGGAGGACGGCGTGAACGTGGTGGTGGGCGTCTGCGAGCCGCTGAAGTGGCTGTAACTGCCGAGTCCCGCCGGCACGATGGCGATGGCAGGGTTGCCGTAGTAGCCCTGAACGATACCCGGCTGGCTCACACCGGCCCCGGACGCAGAGATGTCGAGATACTGCGGGCCGAGGAAGTCGGCGGACGCGAAGATCGGCAGGCTGAACGTGTACGTCGTGCCTCCCCGGACGGGGACCGAGTAGATGTTCGAGACCACAGATGGCGTCTGCGAGACGCCATCACGATTGTCGTTGTCGTCCAGAGACAGGAACCCGATCTGCGTCTGCGGGTCTCCGCCGGACGCCCACCAGCTCGCAGGGGTGGGAGCGACCGCGAAATCCGTCTGCGTGTAACCCGACACAGCGTCGCCACCCGGGGCCTTCGGCGGAGTCCAACCCGTACCGAAATTGCCATCGGTGGTCGGCGACGTCCCCAATGCCCCGTCCGAGACCAGGTTGCCGCCAGTGACGGTGAACCCTCCGGTCGGCAGCGCGACGCACGAGGCCGGATCCACCGGCGCGGTAGATGCGGCGGACATCGGTGTGGCGACTGCGACGGCGATCACCGGCACCGACCACGCGGCGGTCTTCATCACCGTTCGACGATCGAAACGCCGCGATGCGGGCGTGACGGCGCTCTCGAACAGACTCATTTCAGGCATAGAGGAACCTTCTCCTTAGGTCCGCGTCTGCCCCCCAGCGTGCACGGTACGCCGGCCCGCAGCCCCAGTGACAACGGATCTTCGACTGAGCTTTTATAGCACATCTCTGTGACCGGTCACGAAACACATCGGCGACCCCGCATCGGCGACGACGAGCTCCTCACTGAGCGCTCCTCTTCGCCAGCTCTCAGATCACGCCCGGCCGGTCACCGCGGTCGCGAAGAACTCTGCGATATCTGTGGCGATGACCACGTGCTCGTCCTCTCGCCAGCCCAGGTTCCCCGCGTGCGACCACACCAGCGACGCTGATCCATCGTTCGGGGCCACACCGGCGACCAGGTCGCGCAGGTCGAGACAGTAGAACCCGCCGCCGCCATCGAGCGCGAGAGGCCAGGCTCCGGGGAAGTACTCGGAGAACTCGTAGTCGGTGAAGTAGGCGGGCATCTCCGCACCAAGGACACCGAACTCCGGCAACGGCGTCGAGTACTGCCCCTCCGGAATGCGATCGGCCGCGAAGAACACCAGCTCTGCCGAGAACGGATCCACGAGCACGGGCGGGAACACCAAGGGCGCAGGAAGGCCCAGCAGACGAGCCGCTTCGGCTTGAACCCCTTGAAGCCACTCCGGTTCCACCACCCCGACCTCCTTTGTCCTGTTCATCCCAGTATCCGCCACGCTTCTCCCCGGTGACGGACGCACCTCAGGACGTCGGAATGACCAGGATGGGATCGCTCGTGGGCGCGCCGGTCGGGGATCCCCCGGCCGGCTCGACCGTGACCGCGATCGCATCGCCGGCGCGCATGGCGCCCTTCAGCTGCGCGGTCGTGGTGCCCTGCGCCGCCTCGAACACCCCGGCCGAAACCGGCGTGCTCCCGCGCACGAACCACAACTCGTAGGTCTGCGTCGTGTCGAGCCGCCCGAGTCCCTCGGCCACCAGCACCGCGGCCCCCATCGAGGCGGACCAGTGCGCCGTGGCCTGCCCTCCCGCGGGGAGCGAGACCGTCTTCTCCGCGGCGTCTGGCGCGTTCTCGATCCGATCGAGCGCGACCACTGCCGCCGGGCGGAGCAGTTGCGGGATGACGACGGAGGCGCCGACGCCGAGTCCGACGAGCAGCACGAGACCGGCGGCGAGTCCGAAGAGCAGTCGCCGCGGCCGGCGGATGGACCGCTCGGAACCCCCGGCAGGGGCGGCCACCGCGGCAGCCGCACCCGCCGCACCCGAACCCGCACCCGCACCCGCACCCGCACCCGCACGATCCTCCTCGGGCCGAGCCTCGACCGCGTCGCGCACGGCGCCGTCCGGTTCCTGCGCCGTCACCGCGATGCGAGCGAGCAGCGCGTCGCGGATCCCGGGTGGCGGGGCGACGGCGGGCGTGCCCTCGGCGAGGAGCGCGGCCGTGCCGGCGTCGTCCTCGACGATGCCCGCCCATTCCGGGCGCTCCGCCAGAGCGGCGCGGAAGCGCTGCTCATCCGCGACGGACAGCGCACCGAGGCTGTGGCCGGCCGCCAGTTCGGCGAATTCCGACTCATTCATGCGTTCACCCCCCAGTGCGCCCGCAGGCGCGTGAGTCCATCTCTCATCCGGGTCTTCACCGTTCCCAGCGGTGAGCCCGTGATCGTGGCGATCTCGCTCTGCGAGTATCCGCCGTAGTAGGCGAGCACGAGTGCTTCGCGCTGCGCCTCCGGGAGCGCGGAGAGGGCGTCGACGACCCGCTCCGCGTCGATCGACAGCTCCGCCTGCTCCGCCACACTGTCGTGGGCGACGTCGAGATCGCGCACCCCTGCGCGGACGTCGCGGTCGGCGCTGGCCTGCGAGGCGCGCACGCGGTCGACCGCGCGGCGGTGGGCGATCGTCAGGATCCAGGTCCTTCCCCGTCCGCGATCGGCGGCGAAATGCGAGGCGGTCTGCCAGATCTCCAGGAAGACCTCCTGCAGCACCTCCTCGCTCTGCGACCGATTCACCAGCACGCGGAGGATGAGGCCGAAGACGCGCGACGACAGCAGGTCGTAGAGGTCGGCGAACGCCGACGGGTCTCCGCCTGCGATGCGCGACAGCAGGGCGGACGCGGGATCATCGCCGCCGTCCTGCTCCACGTGCTCTCTGTCGTCGATCACCATCGTGTCCAGCATGCCTCACCTCCCGGTCCTCCCGTGCGCAAACGCCACTCGCGATTGCCGCGTCCGTCCTCATCCGAAGGTGAACGAGTACGCCTGCACTCCCGCGGGGACGGTCACCGTGAGGGTGCCGTGATGTGAAGAGGGCCCGGTGCGCAGCGCGTACGACCGCGGCGTCCCGCTGACCGCGATCGTCTTCGTCGCGCCGTCGTCATCTCGGACCGTGATCTCGCCGCTGCCCGCCAGGACCATCCTCACCTCGGAGGCGTGGTAGCGCAGCCGGACCTGCGCCGGCGGGTCCTTCGGCGTCGCGTACTGCGTCTGCACGTCCCATGCGCCTTCCAGCGCGAAGCTGTCATCGGGCTGGGCGGCCGGCACGGCGAAGTCCGTCGTACCGGCGCGGTACGTGCTCCCGCCGCCGAAGTTCACCGCCTTGGTCGCGCCGAGGAACGTCTCCCTCGTGGTGGATCCGACCTTCGGCGTGCGGTCGGCGACCTCGGTCTGCTTCGGCAATGCGGCCTGAGGATCCGCCTGCTGCAGCAGCTCCCGGATCAGTCGCTCCGTGGTCGCGTAGTCGCCCTCTCCGAAGGAGATGTGCCGCACGACGCCGTTCGCGTCGATGAGGTAGTGCGCCGGCCAGTACCGGTTGCGGTACGCGGTCCAGGTCGCGAGCGAGTTGTCCAGAGCCACGGGATAGTCGATGCCGAAGTCGCGCGCCCCGGCCGCCACATTCCCCGGATCCTTCTCGAACGCGTACTCGGGCGAGTGCACGCCGATCACCTGCAGTCCCGCTGAGGAGTAGGCCTTGTCCCAGGCCACGACATGGGGGATCGAGCGCTGGCAGTTGATGCAGGAGTACGCCCAGAAGTCGATGAGCACGACCTTGCCGCGCAGGCTCTTCAGATCGATCGGCGCTCCCGCTGGGGTGTTCAGCCACTGCTGAATGCCCCTGATCTGCGGCGCCGTCCCGCAGCTCTGCAGCGCGGTCGCATCGTTCGTGCACTTGTCCAGGTCCCGGTTCTCGTCGGTCACGAGGCCCCCGAGCCCGAGCGCGCCGCCCTGCGGCGAGTTCGCCAGGCCCTCCTGAAAGCCGGCCGTGTAGTCCGGCACCAGGCGCTGAAGCAGCTGCGGCACGTTGAAGACCAGGCCGATCGCGAGAGCGATCATCGCGATCCCGGCCGTGATCCGCAGACCCCGCTCGCGGTTGCGGAAGGCGCGGATGCGCTGGATCACTCCGCGGCCGGCCAGGGCGAAGACCAGCAGCGGGAGCGCCACACCCACCGCGAACGAGACAGTGAGGACCACGGTGTCCAGGCCGATCCGACCCGTCGCGCCCGCGACGATGATCGCGGCGAGCACCGGACCGGCGCACGGCACGAAGACGGCCCCGAGCGCGAGGCCCACCCCGAACCCGCTCCCCCGGTTCTCGACGTTCTTGCGCGGCAGCCATTGGAACGGCCTCTCGAGAACCTGCTCGAACCGCGGCACGATGAGGCCGATGCCGAGGACCACGAGCACCGCGATCCCGGCCCAGCGGATCACGTCCTGCGGCAGGTGCAGCAGGCCGAGCAGGAGCGAGCCGATCAGGGTGACGAGGGAGAAGCTCAGGACCAGGCCCGCGATCACGAGGAACGGACGGCTGCGCCGTGCGGGCAGGACATCCGCCGCCGCGCCGCCCTCTCCGTTGCGCGCCGATGGCGTTCCGCCCGTCAGGAAGATGACCGGGAGCACCGGCAGGATGCACGGTGAGATCCCCGTGATGAGCCCGCCCAGGACTCCGATGATGACCAGGTCCATGGGGCCCGCCTTTCCGTCGTCGGTAGTTCGGACGAGAGACCGGAACGGATTGGATCCGGGCGCCTCGGACACGGATCGGATCCGTTTCCCATCCGATCGCCCTGGCGCTCCGAAGAACGCTCGACGCCGCGGGAAGGCCGCGACGCGAAACTCCGGAGGTTCACGATGTTCCGCACCACCAAGAAGTTCGCCGCCGCCGCTTCCCTCGGCTTCGCGGGCCTGCTCGTCCTGTCGGGCTGCTCGATGGGATCCGGCTCCTCTGCAGGGTCGTCCTCCTCAGCGGCGCCGTCGTCGGCCATGCCGAGCGCGGCGCCGACCATGGATCCCGCCGCAGACCTCGTCGGCCCCGGATGCGCCGCCTACGCCAAGGCCGTGCCCGACGGAGCAGGGTCGATCCAGGGCATGTCGCAGGACCCGGTCGCCGTGGCCGCGTCGAACAATCCGATGCTGAAGACCCTCGTCTCCGCCGTCAGCGGCAAGCTCAACCCCGACGTCAACCTCGTCGACACGCTGAACGGCAGCGAGTTCACCGTGTTCGCCCCCGTCGACGACGCGTTCGCCAAGATCCCCGCCGCGACGATCGACGGCCTGAAGACGGATGCGAAGACTCTGACGTCGATCCTGACCTATCACGTCGTCGCCGGCCAGATCGATCCGTCGAAGATCGCCGGCACGCACAAGACGGTGCAGGGCGCGGATCTGACCGTGACCGGCAGCGGTGACGACCTGATGGTGGGCGGCGCCAAGGTGATCTGCGGCGGCGTGCACACCGCCAACGCGACCGTCTACCTGATCGACTCGGTGCTGATGCCGCCGGCCAACTGACCGCGCCCTCGACCCCCGTCCGGATCCCGGACGGTGCGCCCGCCCCGACAGGTTCAGCGACCGTCGGAGCGGGCGCCGTCGTCGCGCCAGAGCGCCCAGAGCCGGGCGTATGCGCCGCCCGCCTCGACCAGTTCGTCGTGAGATCCGAGCTCCACGATCCTGCCGCCGTCGACGACCGCGATCCGGTCGGCGTCGTAGGCGGTGGACAGCCGGTGCGCGATCGCGATCACCGTGCGCCCCTGCATGGTCGCCGCCAGCGCGGCCTCGAGGTCGCGCGCCGCGGTGGGATCCATCGCGCTCGTCGCCTCGTCCAGAATGATCGTGTGCGGATCCGCGAGCAGCACGCGGGCGAGCGCGAGCTGCTGCTCCTGCGCTCCGGTGAGAGGATGCCCGCCGGATCCGACCACGGTGTCCCCGCCGTCGTCGAGCGCGTCGATCCATTCGAGCGCACCGATCCTGCCCAACGCGTCGGCCACCTCCGCGTCCGACGCGTCGAGTCGACCGAGGAGCACGTTCTCACGCACGGTCGCGGCGAACACGTGGCTCTCCTGGGCGACCAGGAGAACGTGCCCGCGCCGCTGCGCGAGCGGGATCGCGGAGGCATCGACGCCGCCGACCGTCACACGCCCGGCCGAGGGCCGGTCGATCCCGGCGAGCAGGCGGGCCAGGGTGGACTTGCCCGCCCCGGATGGCCCGACGATGGCCAGACGCTCCCCCGGCACGACCTGCAGCGAGACGCCATGCAGCACCTCGCGCCCGGCTCGGTAGGCGAAGCTCGCCGCCGTCACCTCGACCGCGGTCGACGACGGTTCCGCGGCTGTGGCGGTCCCGTGCTCGACAGCTTCGCCGACGCCCAGGATCCGCGCGAACGACACTGCACTGCGCTGCAACTCGTCCGTCCAGTCGATGAGGGATTCGAGAGGTGCGACGAGGGCGGCCGCGTAAAGGGTCACCGTCACGACCGTTCCCACGCTGACCTGGCCGTGCGCTGCCAGCCACCCGCCCCACGCCAGCGAGGAGAAGACGGGGATCGCAAAAGCGAGGTTGGCCCACGGCAGCATCGTCTGGCGCAGCCGGATGCGTCCTACCGCGGCGCTCCAGTGCGCAGAGAGGGCCATAGTCAGGGACCGATGCCTGGCTTCCTGCAGGCGCAGCGCTTCGATGGCTCGCGCCCCGCTCGCAGTCTCGTCGAGCGATGCGAACGTGGGGCCGTAGCTGTCTCCGAGGTGCCGGTAGACATCCGGTGCGCGCCGCATGTACCACCGCATCAGCACCACGAGCACGGGCAGGGCCAGGAGATAGACGGGGGCGATGAGGGGAGCCGCCGCGACGGCCGCGACGAGCGTCAGCCCGACGGTGAGCGCCGAGACGAGGCTCCCGGGCAGGGCCCATCGCACGGTCTCGCCGACCGCGTTGATGTCCTGGGTCGTCCGTGTGACGAGCTCGCCGGTACCGGCCTCCTCGATCACGCCCATCGGCACGAGCAATGCCTCGGAGAGGAACGCGAGCCGCAGCTGGGCGAACACATCCTCGCCCAGCGTCCATGCGCTCCTCGCCGCCGTGAGCACGAACAGGCTCTGCGCGATCACACCCGCGAGCATGCCCGCGCCGTAGAGCGCGACTTCCCCGATCCCGGCGCCAGCCTCCAGCCGATCGATGAGCAGCCCGACCAGCCGCGGCGGCACGAGCGAGAACGCAGCCGCCGCGCCGTTGAGCAGCACCACGCCGACGAATCGCCCTCTGTGCCGGCGCCAGATCGCGCGCAGCTCCTGACGCACGCGGGCGCTGCTCGCCCGGGGCAGGCCCCTTGTCATGCCACCCCCTCCGCCCTCAGCACGGCTCTGCGGTAGTCGGGGTCGCTCCCGACCAGCTGTTCATGCGTGCCCTCGGCGACGATGCCCGCTGCATCCAGGACGACCACCCGATCCGCACCGCTCAGCACGAGCGGGCTCGTGGTGACGATCATCGTCGTGGCCCCGGCGCGATGGACGCGGATCCCGGCGGCCATCCGCTCTTCGGTCGCGGCGTCGACCGCGGAGGTCGGATCATGCAGGACGAGGATCGGGACGTCCGCGAGCAGAGCTCGCGCGGCGCCGAGCCGCTGGCGCTGACCGCCGGAGAATTCCACCCCTCGTTCCCCGACCCGGACGTCGAGGCCCTGGCCCAAGGGCTCGAGGATGTCGGCCGCATCGACCGCCGCGACGGCACGCAGGATCTCTTCGTCGCCATGCGCACCCCACGGGTCGAGCAGCTCCCGCAGCGTGCCGCTGAAGAGGAAGGGCACCGGGTCCGACACCGCCACAGCACGACGCACCTGCACCAACGGCGTTGCCGACATCGGGCGCCCGCGCAGCCGCACGGGCTCGCCGTCGTCGGTGGACATCCGAGCGAGGCGGTCGACGAGGGTCCTCGCCCGGATCGGGTCCCGTACGACGACGGCCAGGGACTCTCCTTCCCGAAGCTCCAGGCCTGTCTGCGGATCGCGCAGCACCGCTGCAGGTGCTTCCGCGGCTGGTGCCGGCGCGCCGTCCGATGCGGCCGGGGGACCGTCCGACCAGAGCGGTTCGACCTCGAGCAGTTCCACGATCGCCTTGGCCGCGATCAGGCCGCGCACGACGACGCGGATGACCTGGTTGAAGAGCGTCACGGGCAGGACCATGAAGCCGGCATATCCGTAGAACGCAACCAGCTCCCCCACCCGCAGCTCGCCCTGCGCGACCATTGCGGCGCCGATCCAAGTGAGCCCCACCACCAGCACTCCCGCGATGAGCACGCTCAGGGCGTCGGCGAGCGAAACAGGTCCGGCCACGGTCTTCTGCGCATCCCGCGCACGATCCGAACGCCGGCGGAACCGGTCGAAGAACCAGTCCTCCCCGCCGATCCCGCGGACCACCCGCAACCCCCGCACGGTGTCCATCGCGACCGTGTTCATCTCCCGCGTCGCCTCGCGCGCTACGCTCTGCCGCGACCGCAGGTTGCCGACGAGGAACACCTGCAGCATCGAGAACGCGGGGACTGCGACGATCACGAGCACCCCGAGCAGCACGGAGTCGCGCAGCAGCAGCACGGCGACGGTGATGAACGAGGCGAGCGCCGAGACCAGCGTGCCCACGTTGATCGGAACGAACCCGAACCACCACGCGTCGTTCGACGCCATCGTGACGACGGAACCGGATCCGAGGCGACGGTCGGCGGCGACCGTGATCCGGGTCGCCGTGTGCACGATCACCTGATCGACCCGGCACACCCCTCGCTCGTAGTTGATGGATCCGGCCCTGTCCCTGAGCCCCTGGATCAGGGAGTGCTGCAGCTGCAGCCACACCACGACGCCCAGCCACCCCAGGAACGCGCCGTAGTCCCCGGCGACCAGCCCCTCATCGACGGCGCGGCCGATCGCCCAGGGGGTGAGGGCGAGACCGAGCAGCCAGATCACGTCGCAGACGACGCCCTGCAGCACGGTCGTCCACTGCATGCGGATGAGCCAGGCGAGAAACCCCACCGGGGTCACCCCGGACGGTGGCGGGACGTACTTCTCGGGAAGGGCGATCATCGCCCGTCTCCTCTCGCAGCGGGAACAGAGTCGTCGACCCCGGGCTCTCGGCACGGCGGTCGGGGAGGATCACGAGGATCCGCGGAATCTCTGTTCAACGGCGCATGTCGCCACCCTAGCGACTTTCGCGCGAAATCGATATCACCGATTCAGGCGAGACCCTGGATCCGGAACTGCTCCACGTGATAGACGCTGTTGTTCCCCGTGTTCCACTGGCTCACGCTCAGGTGCAGGTCGGACACCGTCGAGCCGGGCAGGATGTACCCGCCGTAGAGCTGGGCGACGTGGGTCGCATCCTCGGCGCCCCAGTCACCGCCCCACAGCAGCGTGGTCTTGGCGGCCGTATAGAGGTTGTCGGTCGGGGTGTTCACGATCATCGCGTCGATCCGGTAGGCATCGGCGTTGAACCACGTCAGGATCCACTTGCCACCGAGCGGCCGCAGGCACATCTCGCCGAACTTCCCCGGCAGCACCTCGGTCGCCGGGTTGCCCCAGCCCCACGCACCGTTCGCGAAGCCCCAGGGCTGGTACGCCGACAGGGTCGTCATGCTGTTCTGCGGCACCCGGTAGAGCACGATGCCCTTGTCGCGCTGGAAGCCGGTGCCGTAGATGTAGACATAGCCGTCACTGCCCTGGCCCCACGTGATGCACTGGAAGTGCCCGCCGGCCATGTCCGCGGGGAACTTCAGCCCGGTGTGCTGCCACGTGGCCCCGGAGTCGTCGGACTGCCACAGCTCGGTCCAGCGCACCGCGCCGAAGGTCGGCCCGTTCACGATCGCATGCAGGTACATCCGTGAGCCGATCGTGATCACGTCGGAGGGGATCACGGTCTCGTAGTAGGCGTCGTGCGGGTAGTACCAGAGCTGCGGCGCAGTGACCTGCGTGTTCGCGCCCGCGCCCGCCGCGCCGTTGAACACGACCCCGGAGGCGAGGTTCGCCGTCGAGGAGTACAGCGCGACCGGAGAGCGCCAGTTCGTGCCGCCCAACGCATCGGCCCAGGTGTCGCCGAACACGAAGAGCAGCCGCCCGTCGGGCGTGCGCGCAGGGATCCCGAGATCGGTCGCGCCGATCCCGTACTGCACCCCGGCCTGCGTGCCGGCGAGCACCTTCATTCGCGTGACGGTGAGCCCTGCGGCCGCGGCGGGGCCCACGCCCAGCGTCGAGACGCCGAGCGCGGCTCCCGCCGCGAGCGCTCCTTGCAGCAGACCCCGGCGGGTCAGCCCGCGGGCAGGACGGATCGCTTCTTCGGACATGGCCTTCTCCTCTTCGAGAACGTGGCAGGGCTATTTGAGTCCGGCCATCTTGATGTTGCCGATGATCTGACGCTGGAAGATCAGGAACAGGATCACGACCGGCGCCGCGGCCAGCACGGATCCGGCCATGAGCAGGCCGAGCTCGCTCGAGCCGCGCCCGGTGCGGAACTCGGCGAGATACTGCTGCAGCACGAACTTCTCCGGCGACGTGATCGTCATGATCGGCCACACGTACGAGTTCCAGTACGCGAGGAACGCGGTGATCCCCATCACGACGAACGGCGGCTTCGACAGCGGCAGGAAGATGCGCACGAAGATCCCGAATCGGCCGCAGCCGTCGAGCATCGCCGCCTCCTCGAGACTGGCCGGGATGTTCAGGTAGAACTGCCGGATGAAGAAGACCGATGCCGCGCTGGCCGCCCCCGGGATCACCAGCACCGCGAGCGTGTCGAGCATCGCGAGCTTCGTCACCACGATGAAGCTCGTGAGCAGGATCGTCATCCCCGGGATGAACATGGTGGTGATGACCGCGACCCACAGCGTCCGCTGGAACCGGAACTCGAGCCGGGCGAACGCGTAGGCGGCGAGCGAGTTCACCGTGAGGCTGAGCACCGTGAACAGGAGCGCCCCGAGGAAGGTCCAGCCGAGAGTGCGCAGGAAGGTCTCGTCGCCGAGGATCTTGCCGTAGTTCTCCCAGTGCCACACCTCGGGGAAGAACTGGAACGGAGTACTCAGCACCTCGGTCTTGGCCTTGAAGCCGGCGATCACCATCCACGCGAGCGGGAACAGCGCGGCGAGCAGGAAGATCAGGCCCGCCACGCCCTTGCCGACGAGCGCGGCCCAGCCGACGAAGCCGTGCGGAATCCTGATCCGACGGTGGTCCTTGCCGTCCAGGACGATCCGGGTGGTCTCGGGCACGGTGCTCTGGTGCGTCGCGCTCATCAGTCGACCAGCCTCTCGGAGTTGATGAACTTGAACACCAGAGCCGACACGGATCCCAGCACCACGAACAGCAGCAGCGCCGCGGCGATCGAGTAGCCCACGTTCACGTCGTTGCGGAAGTGGTTGAAGATGAACAGGTTCGGCAGCGTTGTCGAGTCCAGCGGGCCGCCCTGGGTCATGACGAGGGGCAGCTCGAACTGCTGGATGGCGGCGACGAATCCCGTGATGAGCAGGTACAGGGACACGTTCTTCATCTGCGGCAGCGTGATGTAGAAGGTCTTCTGCCACCAGCCGGCGCCCTCCATTGCGGCCGCCTCGTAGTACTCCGTCGGGATGTCGACCATCGCGGCGACCATGATGAGCGAGGTCAGGCCCATGCCGAGCCAGACCGCGGGCACGGCCACGGCGAGGAGCGACCAGGCCGGATCCCCGATCCAGGAGACCGCGTCGATGTGGAAGGCGGCGAGCACCGCGTTCAGGATCCCGCCGTCGTACGCGTAGATCACCACGAAGATGATCGACGCGATGACTCCGGAGATGATCGTGGGGATGTAGATGCTGACCTTGAGGATCGTCGCCATCCGGCGCGAGAGGCTCACCACGAGGCTCGCGAACAGGAACGCGAGCACGAGCATCGGCGGCACCGTTAGCAGGACGAACAGGAAGCCGCGGCCGATCGTCGCGACGAACAGCGGGTCTGTCAGCACATCGGCGTAGTTCTTCCAGCCGACGAACTGCGGATCCTTGTAGAAGCTCCAGTCCTGGAAGGACAGGAACCCCGCGTACACGGCAGGCCAGACGACGAAGATTCCGAGCAGGATCGCCACGGGGGCGAGCATCAGATAGGCGAGCTTCGTGTCGCGATGCCGGTACCGCGCATGCCGGCGCTTGCCCGTGCGCCGGTCGTCGATCGCTTCGGTGGACATCGTCTCTCCCCGTCGTTCTGTGGTGCCGGACGCGGTCTGCGCGGTCGGGGACGGCCGCGCAGCGGTCCCCGACCGCGCCGCGCTCACTTCTTGGGAGCCTTGCTGGGCAGATCCTGCGACTGGATGACCTTCTGGATCGCGGCGTCGGCCGTGTTGATCGCGTCATCCGGCGAGGCCGCGCCCTTCATCACCGACTCCATAGCCGTCCCGACCGCGAGCGACACGTCCCACGGGTAGGTGGGCTCGGGGATCGCGTCCGGCGCGATGTCCTTCGTGATGACCTTGGACCACGGGGCCTTGGCCGCGGCCTCGTCCTTCGCGACGGCGTCCTGCACCGAGGCGCGTACGGGGACCTTGGTGAACTGCGTGTTCACGAAGAAGGGCACGAGGTTCTGCGGATCGCCGGCGAGCGACCACTCCAGGAACTTGCCCGCGGCCTCGGCGTTCTTGCTCTTCGCGTCGATGACCCACTTGAAGTTGCCGAGCGTGGTGGCGGTGCGTCCGTCGGCGTTCGAGGCGCTCGGGAAGGCGCCGATCCCGGTCTTGGCGAGGAGGTCGGGGTAGTCGGATCCGATCTCGGACATCATCCACGAGCCGGACACCTTGAAGGCCACCTTCTTCTGCCCGAAGTCCTTGCCCTCGACGTAGGCGGCGAGCGCCTGCTTGGGCATGTACCCCTTGTCCCACAGCTCCTTGTACTTGGACATCAGGTCGCGGTATGCGGCGTTGTCGATGTTCGGCGACTTCCAGTCGTCGGTGAGCGCCGTGTGCCCTGCGGCGTTGTACTGCTGACCGACGGTCGACCAGGCGAAGGTGATCGCGTCGGATGCGGGCGAGATGCAGTACTGGCCCTGGGCGAGCGTCGGCTGGATCTTGGCGCAGTCGGCGAGCAGGTCGTCCCACGTGGCGGGAGCCTTGTCGGTGTCGACACCGGCTTTGGAGAGCATGTCCTTGTTCCAGAACAGCACCGTCTGGGCCTCCTGCAGGAGCGGGTAGGCGTAGTAGGTTCCGTCGATCTCGGACACCGACTTCGCGGAGTCGATGATCTCGCCGAGCTTCGACTTGTCGACGACCTTGCCGAGGTCGTACAGCTGACCGGCGTTCACCGCGTCCTGGATGCTGCCGGAGTGCGTGTAGACGTCGGGGGCCTTGCCCGCGGCCTGGGCGGCCTTCATCTTCTGGTCCCAGGCATCGGCCGGGATCTCGGTGTCTTTGACGACGATCTTGTCCTGCGAGGCGTTGAACTTCTTGACGATGTCCTTGTACCAGGCGTTCTCGGGCGGAGTGAACGTGCGGTGCCAGAACTCGATCGTGGTCTTGCCGGAGGAATCGCCTCCGCCGCCTGCGGCCTGGCCAGGGGTGCTCGAGCCGCAGCCTGCGAGCAGTCCTACCGCCGTGATGCCGCCGAGAGCGGCCATCACCACCCGGCGCGTGCGCTGTGTGTCCGTCTTCATGGGTTCCTCCTCGGGAACACGACTTCCTCGTCGAATCGGTGCTGGGTCCGGCACGGGGGGCCGGGTCCGCGGTCGCGCTGAGTCGGCATCGACCGGGTTGCACTCAGAGTAGGCGAAATCGATTTCAGACACAAGACGCTTTTCGTCAGATCAGCAACTCCGTGCGGTCGAGTGCCGATTTCGTCTTCTGCGGAACTCCGGGTAACCCTTTCGGACGCTTTGCAGGCCCCTTGAGCGCTCCGCACGGGAAATCGATTTCAGATGCGTTATCCCCCGTAGGAGGACCCCCGCGCGGGCGCCCCGGCGGGCACACGGACGGAGCCCGCTCGCGCTCAGCGGGCGCTGTCGTCCGGGTCGTCGGCGAGGTCGTCCGCGTGCTCCGGAGGGCTCCCCCACGGACGCCACAGCACGACCTCGGTGGAGCGGCGGATCCGGCGCCCGGACGGGACGGCCATGACGGATCCGGTCGTTCCCGCGGCGAACACCCGCACGCCGGGGCGGTTGGCGCGCTCCTCGCGCAGCGCGAGCTCGAGCTCGACAACGCGGCGGTGCAGTGTGCGCACCTCGTCCTCAAGGTCGAGCAGGCGCGCGATCGCGGGAAGGCTCATGCCCTCGCTGGAGAGCTGGGCGACCTCGCGCAGCTGCTCGATGTCGCGCATCGAATAGCGGCGGGATCCGCCACGGGTGCGGCCGGGCACGACCAGGCCGATCCGGTCGTACTGCCGGAGGGTCTGCGGGTGCATCCCGGCGAGCTCGGCGGCGACCGCGATCGCGAAGACCGGGGTGTCGGCGCTCATGCGCTCATCAGGCACAGCGCACCTCCTGGGCGGTCACGGTCGCCGAGCGGGCGCCCTTCGTCTCGCTCCGCTCGCTCAGGGACCGGCCACGAACCGGTCCCTGAGCGAGGAGCGCAGCGACGAACCGGTCCCTGAGCGAGGAGCGCAGCGACGAGACGAAGGGCGCTCGGGGACCGGCGGCGAACCGGTCCCTGAGCGAGGAGCGCAGCGACGAGACGAAGGGCGCTCGGGGACCCCATGGTCAGGCCCGCGCCTTCGCCAGCAGCTCGGCGCGCGGGTTCTCCGCGGGCTCGGCCGCGCGGAAGCGCTCCAGGGCCTCGCGCGCGGCATCATCGAGGTGCGACGGCACCGCGACCTGGACCTCGGCGAGCAGGTCGCCGACTCCCTTGGACGTCGTGACGCCACGGCCCTTGACCCGCAGCACCCGGCCGGACGGCGTTCCCGCCGCGACCTTGAGCTTGACCGGATCGCCGCCGAGGGTCGGCACCTCGATGGTGGCGCCGAGCGCCGCCTCGGTGAAGGTGATCGGCACGGTGACGCGCAGATTCAGCCCATCGCGGGTGAATACCGGGTGGGGCTTGACGGCGACCTGCACCACGATGTCGCCGTTCTCGCCGCCGTCGGGCGAAGGCCGGCCGCGGCCGCGGAGGCGGATCTTCTGCCCGTCCTTCACACCGGCGGGGATCTTCACCTTGAGCGGTCGGCCGTCCTCACCCTGCAGCGTCACGGTCTCACCCTGCACCGCGGTCGCGAACGACAGTGTCGTGCGGGCCGTGACGTCGGCGCCCTTCTGCGGCCCTCCGTAGCCCCTGAAGCCGCCGGACGGCTGCCCGAAGCGTCCGGATCCGAAGGATCCGCCGCCCTGGTTGAACATCGCGAAGATGTCGTCGAAGTCGCCCTGCTGCCCGCCACGACCCCGGCCGAACGCGCTGAACACGTCCTCGAAGCCGCCGTTGCCGGCGCTCCCCGGAGCCGTGAAGCGCGCCCCGCCGGCGCCCATCGCGCGGATCTGGTCGTACTCGGCACGCTGCTCGGTGTCGGAGAGCACCGAGTACGCCTCGCTGATCTCCTTGAACTTCGCCTCCGCCGCGGCATCGCCGGGGTTGGAGTCGGGGTGGTACTTGCGCGCGAGCTTGCGGTAGGTCTTCTTCAGATCCGCCTCGGACACGTCCTTGGAGACGCCGAGGGTCTTGTAGAAGTCCCTGTCGAACCAGTCCTGGCTAGCCATAGGTTAAACGGTCCCTGAGCCCGCCGAAGGGTCAGCGGGAACGGCGACGACGACCTTGGCGGGACGCAGCTCGACATCGCCCAGGCGGTAGCCCACCTCGACGACCTCGAGCACGACGGCCTTCGCAACGCCCGGAGTGGGCTGCTGGAAGATCGCCTCGTGCTGCTGCGGGTCGAAGTCGTCGCCCTTCTCACCGTAGGAGACCACTCCGAGGCGCTCGACGACCGAGCGCACCTTGTCGGCGATCGCGGCGAAGGGGGTGCCCTCCTCCAGATCGCCGTGCGCGGCGGCACGGTCGAGGTCGTCGAGCACGGGGATCAGGCCCTTGGCGGCCTCGCCCTTCGCGCGCTGGATCTCGACACCGCGCTGCTCCTCGGTGCGACGGCGGTAATTCGCGTACTCGGCCTGCAGGCGCTTGAGGTCGACGAGCAGGGTGTGCTCGGCGTCGTGGAGGGCTGCATCCTCCACAGCATCCTCGGCGAGCGCGTCGTCGTTCTGCGCGATGTTCAGGATGTCGTCGACCGTGAGCTCTTCTGCGCCCTGCGGGTCATCGGCCCCGGCCGCGGGGCCGGACGCGTTCGCGTCCGACCCCTGGCCGCCGACCTCACGGCCCTCTTCGGGCTCTTCGAAGTCCTTGGGATCCGTCATTACTTCTTCTCGTCCTCGTCGTCCACGACCTCGGCGTCCACGACGTCCTCATCGGACGCCGCGTCCTCACCGGCCGGGGCACCCTCGGGAGCGCCGGGGGCCGCGTCGGCCTGGGACTGCGCGTAGATCGCCTCGCCGAGCTTCGTCTGAGACTGGTTCAGCTTGTCGAACGCGGTCTTCACTGCCTCGTCGTCGTCACCGGCCAGTGCGGTCTTCAGCGCGTCGACGTCGGCCTTGACCTCGGTCTTGACGTCCTCGGGGAGCTTGTCCTCGTTCTCCGAGATGAGCTTCTCGATCGAGTAGGACAGCGTCTCGGCCTGGTTGCGGACCTCGGCCGACTCGCGGCGCTTCTTGTCCTCGGCGGCGTGCTCCTCCGCCTCGCGCACCATGCGGTCGATGTCGTCCTTCGAGAGCGACGAGCCGCCCGTGATGGTCATCGACTGCTCCTTGCCCGTGCCCTTGTCCTTGGCGGACACGTGCACGATGCCGTTCGCGTCGATGTCGAAGGTGACCTCGATCTGGGGGATGCCGCGCGGAGCCGGCGCGATGCCGGTCAGCTCGAACGTGCCCAGCGGCTTGTTGTCGCGGGTGAACTCGCGCTCGCCCTGGAAGACCTGGATCGCGACCGACGGCTGGTTGTCGTCGGCGGTCGTGAAGGTCTCGCTGCGCTTGGTCGGGATGGCCGTGTTCCGCTCGATGAGCTTGGTCATCATGCCGCCCTTGGTCTCGATGCCGAGGCTCAGCGGGGTGACGTCGATGAGGAGGACGTCCTTGCGCTCGCCCTTCAGGACACCGGCCTGCAGGGCGGCGCCGACGGCGACGACCTCGTCCGGGTTCACGCCCTTGTTGGCCTCCTTGCCGGTCTCGCGCTTGACGAGCTCGGCCACGGCGGGCATGCGGGTGGAACCACCGACGAGCACGACGTGCGCGATGTCGCCGACCTTGATGCCCGCCTCGCGGATGACGTCCTCGAAGGGCTTCTTGGTGCGGTCGAGGAGGTCCTTGGTGAGGTCCTCGAACTTCGCGCGGGTGATCGTCTCACTGAGCGACACGGGGCCGTTCTCGGTGAGCGAGAGGTACGGCAGGTTGACGCTTGCCGACGTCGAGGAGCTGAGCTCCTTCTTCGCCTGCTCCGAGGCCTCCTTGAGGCGCTGCAGCGCGATCTTGTCGCCCGAGACGTCGACGCCGGTCGAGTCCTTGAACTGCTTGATCAGGTAGTCGACGAGACGCTGGTCCCAGTCGTCGCCGCCGAGGCGGTTGTCACCGGCGGTGGAGCGCACCTGGATGGTGGAGAAGTCGTCGTCCTTGCCCACTTCGAGCAGGGACACGTCGAACGTGCCGCCACCGAGGTCGAAGACGAGGATGAGCTCGTCCTCCTTGCCCTTGTCCAGGCCGTAGGCCAGCGCCGCGGCGGTGGGCTCGTTGATGATGCGCAGGACGTTGAGGCCTGAGATCTCGCCGGCCTCCTTGGTGGCCTGACGCTCGGCGTCGTTGAAGTACGCGGGGACCGTGATGACGGCGTCGGTGACGGTGTCGCCCAGGTACGCCTCGGCGTCACGCTTGAGCTTCTGCAGGATGCGCGCGGAGATCTCCTGCGGCGTCCACTTCTTGCCGTCCACGTCGAAGGACCAGTCGGTGCCCATGTGGCGCTTGACCGATGCGATCGTGCGGTCGACGTTGGTGACGGCCTGGCGCTTCGCGGTCTCGCCGACGAGCACCTCCCCGTCCTTGGTGAAGGCGACCACCGAGGGGGTGGTCCTGAAGCCTTCTGCGTTGGCGATGACCTTGGGCTCGCCGCCCTCGAGGACGCTGACGACGGAGTTCGTCGTACCGAGGTCGATACCGACAGCACGTGCCATTTGTTTTCTCCTTCAGTCGGAAGTTGCGGGAAAGTCTGCGCGATCCCGGGTTCTGCTGGAGCTGACCCCTGCGAAACCTGAGTCGCGATGACTCAAGGGTACGCCCGACATGAAGAGTTTGTCAAACAAACTTGATACCAGTCGGCTCAAGTTTGGTCACCGGGATCCGTGCGCCGGAGGCTCAGGATCCGAGGGCGTCGACCGCCTCCTCGTCCAGGGTGAGGACCACCTCCTGATACGAGGCGATCATCGCCAGCACCTCCTCGCGATAGCCCTCGCGCCAGAGGGCGCTGCCGTAGAACCGGTCCTCCTGCTCGTCCCGGTGGACGGTGGAATCGAACGCGCGCATGAGGACGTAGGAGACGTCGTCATGCTCGCTCGCGCCGTAGCGCACCACGCGGATCCCCTGATCGGCGAGCAGCGGCATGACCTTGCGGTGGAAGAGGTCGTGGAAGCCTTCGCGCGCGCCGGGGTGCAGGACGTAGGAGCGGATCTCGAGCACGGTCATGACGACTCCCGAAGAGGGCGGCGGGCGCGGATGACCGACATCCTCGCACGGCACCCCGCACCCGATCCAGGCCCAGCTGCGGTCTGACTCTCCGGCTCGGGTCGGTTCGGGGCTCGGGTCGGCTCGGCTCGGGTCGGCTCGGGGTCAGTGGCTCCCGCCGGGAGGGCCGATCAGCAGCAGCACCGCGAAGAGCGCGGCGACCGCGGCGACGATGAGCAGCGCGAGCACCCACGGACGGTGCAGGAACCAGCGCATGGTGCGGTCGTACCAGGCCGCGTCGCGCGGATCCTCGGTCTGCTCCAGACGCCAGTCGCCGGCGAGACGGCCGCTGCGGTGCAGCCAGATCTCGGCGGGGATCGTGGCGTAGGGCACGATCGCGCTCGCGATCGCGAGGATCGCGACGCCGACGCCCCAGCGCTGATGGAACGCGAGCAGCACCGCCGTGGCGCCGTAGGAGAGGAAGACGAAGCCGTGGATGGATCCGGCGACCGTCACGAGCACGGGCGGCAGACCCGTGGCGCGGCCGATCAGGGCGCCGATCAGCAGCGTCCAGGTGATGGCCTCCGCGATCGCGAGCACGCGGAAAAGGCGGGCGGGAGTGGTGAACACGGCTCTCCTCGGGTCGGGTCCCCTCCAGCGTAGGGATCGGGATCCGCCGGCCGCTTCCCGCAGGCCTCCACCTTTCGATGGGTCTTCGGGATCCTCCGCGCGGGGCTTCCGCGCAAGGCGCGCGGCCCCGTAGACTCGGCGAGCGCCGGGACCACCCCGGGATCCGAGGGAAGGAGCTGACGATGAACGTCTCTGCTGTTGTCGCGCCCTTCACCGACCTTCTTCCCTGAGGCCGCCCGCCCGATCCCTTCGCGAGCGGCCCCGACCCCGGAGCCTCTCGTGATCCCTTTCTCCGCATCCTCGGATGCCTCTGCCTCCCCTTTCCTCTCCGCCTCCGATGACGACGATCTCGGCCTGTCCTTCGCCGACGTCGATCTCGGCGAAGGCCAGCGCTGGACCACCTGGCCCGCCGCGACTCCGACCGAGCGCGGCCCCCACCCGCGCCCCGGCTGGGTGGTGACCTCGGCCGGCGCGGTCGACACCGAGCTCGGCATCCTCAAGACGGGCAAGGAGGCCGACGTCTTCCTCCTCGAGCGCGCGGTGCCGGGCGATCCCGCCCAGCGCACCCTCCTCGCGGCCAAGCGCTATCGCGGCACGGAGCACCGAACGTTCCACCGTTCCGCCGTGTACACCGAGGGCCGGCGCACGCGGAACTCCCGCGACGCCCGCGCCCTCGCGAAGAAGTCGGAGCACGGTCGCGGGGTCGCCGCCGCGCAGTGGTCGCTGGCCGAGTTCGAGGCGCTGCGCCGGATGTGGGAGCTCGGCGCCCCCGTGCCCTATCCGGTGCAGGTGAGCGGCACCGAGGTGCTCATGGAGTTCATCGGATCCGCCGACGGGGCCGCGGCGCCCCGGCTCGCCCAGGTGCGGCACGATCCGGCGGCGCTCCCCGATCTGTTCGCGCAGGTCGCCGCCCTCATGCGGACCTTCGCGCGAGCCGGCGTCGCGCACGGCGACCTGTCCCCGTACAACCTGCTCGTCCACGACGGCCGGGTGGTCGTGATCGACCTCCCGCAGATCGTTGATACGGTCGCGAACCCGCAGGGCCTGGACCTGCTGCACCGCGACTGCGTCAACGTGTGCGACTGGTTCGCCCGCCAGCGCCTGGACGTCGACGCCGAGGAGCTCTTCGGCGAGCTGGTCGCGGAGTCGTTCGGATAGCCCGCCCCTGTTTGGGGCGTGATCTGCCGGTTCGGGGCGCGCCAGGACACCCGAACGTGGCGGGACGCGCCCCAAAACCGAGCTTGCGGACCGGCACAAGACGCGGACGCCCATCGGAGTCGATGTCGGTGTGTGAAGGACTTCCGAACACCACCCACGGACATCCGCATACACTCCGACCATGCCCCGCCCCGCACTGCTCGCCGTGTCGCACGGCACCTCGGACGCCGCCGGCGCCGCCGCGATCGCGCTGCTCGTGCGCCGCGTCGCCGAGCGCCTCCCCGACGTCGCCGTGCACTCCGGATTCGTCGACGTGCAGGAGCCGGATGCGCCGACGGCCCTGGCCGCGGTCGAGGGGCCCGTGGTCGTCATGCCGCTGCTGCTGTCGCAGGGCTTCCACGTGCGGGTGGATCTGGGCGGCGCCGCTCGGGAACGCAGCGATGCGGTCGTGACGGATCCGCTCGGGCCCGACCCGCGGCTCGCGGAGGTGCTCGCGCTCCGGCTCGCGGAAGCCCCCGCTCCCGGCCGCGATCCCGGCGCCGATGCCGATGCCGATGCCGATGCTGATGCTGATGCCGATGCCGATGCCGATGCCGATGGTCCGGTCGTGCTCGCCGTCGCGGGATCCCGGGATCCGCGCTCCCTGCCCGATGCCGAGGCGATGGCGGCGCAGCTGGGCGAGCGCCTCGGCCGCCCTGTCGTGCCCGCCTACCTCGCCGCCCGGGAGCCGAACCTCGCCGATGCCCTCGTCGCGCATCCCGGCGCCCCCGTGGCGACCTACCTGCTCGCGCACGGCTACTTCTTCGACGTCGCGGAGCGCGCGGCCGGGTCCGCCCTCACCGAGCCGCTGTTAGACGACGGCGAGCCGCCTGACCCGCTCGTGGACCTCGTGGTGGACCGCTATCTCGCGGGCGCCGCACGGCTCGCGGATCCGCCCCCGTCCGGTCGGTGAGCGCGGACGCCCCTCGACATCGCGGCCTCGCGTCGGCTTGAGCGCGGCACTTCTTCCCGCCCTGTTCATCCGGTCGCAACCTCGGCATCGCGCGAGCGGAGCAGTGTGGCTCTCGACGCTCTCCTCGGAGCGCCACGCCTACCGAAGGAGCTACGCATGCGCGCCTCTCGAGCGCTTCTTTCCCTCGCCGCCGCGCTGGCCGCCGTCGTGGCCGGCGCGAGTCCCGCGTTCGCCGCGGGGACCGCAGACGCCCCGGGACAGGACAAGCCGGGCCACTACTCGTTCGCCGTCATCGGCGACGTCCCCTACGGTGCCGCGCAGCAGGCGCTGTTCCCGCACTGGATCCAGGAGATCAACGCCGCCGATCCGGCGATGACGTTCCACGTCGGCGACATCAAGAACGGATCCACCCGCTGCGACGACGCCCTCTACCAGCAGATCAAGGGCGACTTCGACACCTTCACCAACCCCCTCGTCTACACCCCGGGCGACAACGAGTGGACCGACTGCCACCGTGCGAACAACGGCGCGTACAACCCCCTCGAGCGCCTCGCCTACGACCGCTCCGTGTTCTTCTCTAACCCCGGAGTCTCCCTCGGGCAGAACCCGGCGAAGCTCGACGCGCAGACCGCGGCCGGCTTCCCGGAGAACGTGACCCTGCGCCGTCAGGGCGTCGACTTCGCCGTGATCCACGTGGTGGGCAGCAACGACGGGGTCCAGCCGTGGGCGGGCCTCGGCGACACCAGCCCGCGTCCCGAACAGCTCGCCGCGGAGCAGGCGCGCATGGCGAACGCGACCTCGGTCGTGAAGAGCACGTTCGCGACGGCGAAGCAGAAGCACGACCGCGCCGTGATGGTGCTGCTGCAGGCCGACATGTTCGACCCGACCTACACGCCGGCCCCGACCGACATCTCTGCGTTCCAGGGTCTCGTGCAGACGCTGGTCGACGAGGCGAGCGCGTTCGACGGCGAGGTGTACCTCGTCAACGGCGACAGCCATGTCTACAACGCCGACAAGCCCCTCGCCGCCGGATCGCACTGGCTCGACACCTACGGCGTGACCGGATCCGCCGACAACCTCACTCGGGTGACCGTGGACGGATCCTCGAACAACAAGGACTGGCTGCGGGTGACGATCAACCGGCCCGGCGCGGACCACGCGATCAGCTGGGAGCGCGTGCCGTACGTCGCGCACTGACCCGACGATCGCTCGGCGGCACGGGGCTCTCCGCGGAGTTCCGTGCCGTCGTCGTGTCCTGGATCGCGTAAAGGACGCGTGCGACGGCGCTCCATCCAACCGCATCCACCCGGGAGGAATCTGCACCATGTCGAACAATGACGCCCCGTGTCGGCGGCGCTGACACACACGAGCGTCCTGGCGGATCCGCACGTAGCTTGTCCGCATGTCTCCCGAACCGACTGCTGCCGTGCGCGGTGCACGACCGACGACCGACCGCGCCCGCCCGCCGCGCCCGTCGTCCAAGCCCAACGGTCAGTGGAAGATCGACGGCACGGCGCCGCTCAACGGCAACGAGGAGTGGAAGCAGGTCGACAACGGTCTGAGCGTGCGTGAGCGCATCGAGCAGGTGTACTCGAAGGGCGGCTTCTCGAGCATCGATCCGACCGACCTGCACGGCCGCTTCCGCGTGTGGGGTCTGTACACGCAGCGCAAGCCGGGCATCGACGGCGGACGCACCGCGACGCTCACCCCGGAAGAGCTCGAGGACGAGTACTTCATGCTGCGCGTGCGCATCGACGGCGGGCAGCTGACCACCGAGCAGCTGCGCGTCATCGCGGGGATCTCGGTCGACTTCGCGCGCGACACCGCCGACGTGACCGACCGGCAGAACATCCAGCTGCACTGGGTGCGCGTCGAGGACGTGCCCGAGATCTGGCGGCGCCTGGAGGCGGTCGGCCTGCAGACCACCGAGGCCTGCGGCGACGTGCCGCGCGTCGTGCTCGGCTCGCCCGTCGCCGGGATCGCCGCCGACGAGATCATCGACCCGACCCCGCAGATCGACGAGATCACCGACCGGTTCATCGGCGACCCCGAGCTCGCGAACCTGCCCCGCAAGTTCAAGACGGCCATCACAGGGCACCCCAGCCAGGACGTCGTGCACGAGATCAACGATGTCGCGTTCGTCGGCGTCGTGCATCCCGATCTCGGGGTGGGCTACGACCTGTGGGTCGGCGGCGCGCTGTCGACCACCCCTCGCCTCGGCGAGCGCCTCGGCGTGTTCGTCGCCCCAGAGCTCGTCGCCGACGTGTGGCACGGAGTGACCAGGATCTTCCGCGACTACGGGTACCGGCGGCTGCGGAACAAGGCCCGGCTGAAGTTCCTGCTGGCCGAGTGGGGCACCGAGAAGTTCCGCCGGATCCTCGAGACCGAATACCTGGAAGCGCCGCTCCCGGACGGCGAGGCCGCACCTCAGCCGACGAGTCGCGGCGACCACGTGGGCATCCACCGGCAGAAGGACGGCCGCTTCTACGTCGGCGTCACCCCGCTCGTCGGGCGGATCTCCGGCCCGTCGCTGGCGAAGCTGGCCGACCTCATCGAGGAGCACGGATCGGCGCGGCTGCGCACCACGCCGCACCAGAAGCTGGTGATCCTGGACATCCCGGAAGACCGAGTCCCCTCCCTCGTCGCCGGGCTCGATGAACTCGGGCTGTCCTCGCGTCCCGACCTGTTCCGACGCAGCACGATCGCCTGCACCGGCATCGAGTTCTGCAAGCTCGCGATCGTGGAGACCAAGGTCAACGCGGCCGCCGCCGTCGAGCAGCTCGAGGAGCGCCTCGCCGGCATCGACCTGCCGCACCCCATCTCGCTCCACGTCAACGGCTGCCCCAACTCCTGCGCCCGGATCCAGACCGCCGACATCGGGCTCAAGGGCCAGCTCGTCACGATCGACGGCGAGCAGGTGCCCGGGTATCAGGTGCACCTCGGCGGCGGACTCGCCTCTCCCCTGCGGGAAGAGGCAGGGCTCGGCCGCACGGTGCGCGGCCTGAAGGTCACCGCCGACGGCATCGCGGACTACACGGAGCGCGTCGTGCGCCGGTTCCTCGCCGACCGCGAGGACGATGAGACCTTCGCCGTCTGGGCGCACCGCGCCGACGAGGAGGCCCTGCAGTGAGCACCGCGACCCCGATTCCTGAGCGACCGTCCCCGGTTCCTGAGCGAGCCGCAGGCGAGACGAAGGACGCACCCCCGGTTCCTGAGCGAGCCGCAGGCGAGACGAAGGACGCCCGCTCCGCATCCGCGCAGCAAGAGGAGGGGCGCCCTGCCCGCCGCAGCCTCGACGAGCTGCGCGCGCTCGCGGAGCGCGGCGCGACCGAGCTGCGCAGCGGAGCCGCCGACGAGGCCTCCCCCGCGGAGGTCGCCGCCTGGGTCGCCGCGAATATCTCGCCCCGCCTCGCCGCCGTCGCCTGCTCGATGGCCGACGCCACGCTGCCGCATCTCGTCGCCGAGGCGATCCCGGGCGTCGACGTGCTGTTCCTGGACACCGGTTACCACTTCCTCGAGACGACGTTCACGCGCGACGAGGTCGCCCGCACGCTCGACGTGCGCATCGTCGACGTCAAGCCCGCGCAGACCGTGCGCGAGCAGGACGCCGAGTTCGGCAAGGATCTGTTCTCCCGGGATCCGGCGCTGTGCTGCGAGATGCGCAAGGTCGCTCCGCTGCACCAGGCCCTCGGCGGCTACGAGGTGTGGTTCACCGGCGTGCGCCGCGACGAGGCGCCGACCCGCGCGAACACGCCGCTGATCACCTTCGACGAGCGCAACGGCCTGATCAAGGTCAACCCCGTCGCGAGCTGGTCGTTCGACGACCTCATCGACTACGCCACCGCGCACGATGTCGTCGTCAACCCGCTCGTCGCCAACGGCTACCCGTCGATCGGCTGCGCGCCGTGCACCAAGCCCGTCGCCGCGGGCGAAGACCCCCGCTCCGGCCGCTGGGCCGGACTCGCCAAGACCGAATGCGGACTCCACGTATGAGCATCATCGACACCCTGCCCGCGCGCACCGACGCCCCGGTTCCTGAGGGCCCTTCGTCTCGCGACGCTCGCTCAGGATCCGCGCAGCGACGAGACGAAGGACTCACCGGACTCGACCTGCTCGAGGCCGAGGCGATCCACATCATCCGCGAGGTCGTGGCCGAGTTCGAGCGCCCCGTACTGCTGTTCTCCGGCGGCAAGGACTCCGTGCTCGTGCTGCACCTCGCCGCCCGCGCCTTCGCCCCCGGCCGGATCCCGTTCCCGGTGCTGCACGTCGACACCGGGCACAACTTCGACGAGGTCATCCGGTTCCGCGACGAGACCGTGGAGCGCCTGGGCCTGAAGCTCGAGGTCGCCCGCGTGCAGGACTACATCGACGACGGCCGCCTGGCGGAGCGCCCCGACGGCACCCGCAACGTGCTGCAGACCCAGCCGCTGCTCGACGCGATCGCCGCCGGGAAGCACGACGCCGTGTTCGGCGGCGCGCGCCGCGACGAGGACAAGGCGCGCGCCAAGGAACGCATCATCTCGCTGCGCGACGAGTTCGGCCAGTGGGATCCGCGCAACCAGCGCCCCGAGCTCTGGAGCCTGTACAACGGACGGCACACGCCAGGCAAGCACGTGCGTGCGTTCCCGATCTCGAACTGGACCGAGCTGGACGTCTGGCGCTACATCGCCCGTGAGCGGATCGCCCTGCCGCCACTGTATCTGGCGCACGAGCGCGAGGTGTTCCGCCGCGACGGCATGTGGTGGGCCGTGAACGAGCACGCCCAGCCGCGCGAGGGCGAGCAGGTCGAACGCCGCGTGGTCCGCTACCGCACGGTGGGCGACGCGAGCTGCACCGGAGCCGTCACATCGGATGCGGCGACCGTCGACCAGGTGGTCGCCGAGGTCGCCCGTTCCACCCTCACCGAGCGCGGCGCCACCCGCGCCGACGACCGGATCAGCGAGGCCGCCATGGAGGACCGCAAGAAGAACGGATACTTCTGATGAGCACCCCCGCCATCCCGCCCGCCCCGTCCGCACCCGCCCCGTCCGCACCCGTCCAGATCCGCGAGACCGAACTTGCGTCCCGAGACGGTGCTTCAGAACTGCGGTCTCGGGCCGCGGATTCGGTCTCGCGGTCAGAGAAGTCCGGGACCGCGCTGCTGGGCGACACCACGCTGTTCCGGTTCGCGACGGCCGGATCCGTCGACGACGGCAAGTCGACGCTGGTCGGCCGGCTGCTGCACGACGCGAAGGCGATCCTCGCCGACCAGCTCGAGCAGGTCGCCCGCACCTCGGCCGACCGCGGCTTCGCGCACGGCGAGTTCGACTTCGCGCTGCTCACCGACGGTCTGCGCGCCGAGCGCGAGCAGGGCATCACGATCGATGTCGCGTACCGCTACTTCGCCACCGACGCGCGCAGCTTCATCCTCGCCGACTGCCCCGGACACGTGCAGTACACCCGCAACATGGTCACCGGATCCGCGACGGCCGACGCCGTGGTCGTGCTCATCGACGCGCGCAAGGGCGTCGTCGAGCAGACCCGGCGGCACCTCGCCGTGGTGTCGCTGCTGCGCGTGCCGCACGTGATCGTCGCGGTCAACAAGATCGACCTCACCGGCTTCGACGAGGAGCGCTTCCGCGCGGTCGAGGAGCAGGCGCTCGCGGTCGCCGCCGAACTGGGCCTCATCGACACGCACGTGATCCCGGTCTCGGCGCTCGAGGGAGACAACATCGTCGATCGGTCCGCGCGCACCCCCTGGTACGACGGCCCGACGCTGCGCGAGCTGCTCGAGACCCTCCCCGCCCGCCAGGCCGAGGAGGACGCCGCCTTCCGCCTCCCGGTGCAGACCGTGATCCGTCCGCAGGGCAGCGTCTCGGCGCTCATCGACGACGCTGAGGCCGACGGCCTGCGCGACTACCGCGGCTTCGCCGGGCGGGTGTCGAGCGGATCCGTCCGGGTCGGCGACCGTGTGCAGGTCTTCCCCGGTGGACACGAGACGACCGTCACCGGCATCAGGGTCGCCGGCCGGGTGGCGGAGTCGGCGCACACCGCGCAGTCGATCGCGGTAACGCTCGCCGACGAGGTGGACGCCGCCCGCGGCGCCCTCATCGCGACCGCCGGCACCGTGCCGACCGGCCATGCGGAGGCCGAGGTCGAGATCTTCCAGCTCGACGTACGGCCGATCGCGCCGGGCGCCCGCGTGCTCGCCAAGCACGGCACCTCGACCGTGCAGGCGATCGTGACCGAGGTGCTCTCGCGCCGCGACCTGGACACGCTCGCCCTCGAGGACGCCGCCGAGCTGGCCGTGAACGAGATCGGCCGCGTGCGGATCCGCTTCGCGTCGGCCCTGCCCCTCGAGCCGTACGCCGACGATCGGGAGGGCGGCGCCCTGCTGCTCATCCACCCGGTCGACGGCGCCACCCTCGCCGCCGCGACCGTCGTCACGGCCGGCTAGGAGTCCCTGAGCGTCCTTCGGTCCCTGAGCGTCCTTCGGTCCTTCGGTCCCTGAGCGAGGAGCGCAGCGACGAGACGAAGGACGAGCACCCTGCCCTGCACCACCCACCGAAAACGCCTAAGGAGGCGACAGTGAATCGCAAGACCCGCACCACGGCACGTATCAGCACGGCCCTCACCACCATCGGACTCGCGATGGCGATGCTCGCCGGCTGCGCCTCCGGCCAGGCGGCCGCCGCCGACAAGGGCGAGAAGCTCGACACGCTGCGCCTCGGCTACTTCGCCACGGTCACGCACGCACCGGCGCTCGTCGGCGTCGAGAAGGGCTTCCTGCAGAAGGAGCTCGGCGCCACGAAGCTGCACACCGAGGTGTTCAACGCCGGCCCCGCCGCCGTCGAGGCGCTCTCGGCCGGCGCGATCGACGCCGCCTACATCGGGCCGAACCCTGCGATCAACACCTTCATCAAGTCGGGCGGCGCCTCGGCGCGCGTGATCGCCGGGGCCACGAGCGGCGGCGCCTCGCTCGTCGTGCGCGACGGCATCAACAGCGCTTCGGATCTGAAGGGCAAGACGCTCGCCTCGCCGCAGCTGGGCAACACGCAGGACGTCGCGCTGCGCACCTGGCTCTCCTCGAAGGGCCTGAAGACCAGCGTCACGGGCGGCGGCGACGTGAACATCACGCCGACCGAGAACGCGCAGACCCTCACGCTCTTCAAGAGCGGGCAGCTCGACGGGGCTTGGCTCCCCGAGCCGTGGGCCTCGCGCCTGGTCGTCGAGGCGGGTGCCCACGTGCTGCAGGACGAGCGCGACCTGTGGCCCGACGGGAAGTTCCCGACCACGGTGCTGCTCGTGAGCAAGGACTTCGCCGACAAGCACCCCGACGCGGTCAAGGAGCTGCTGGCCGGGCACCTCGATTCCCTCGACTGGATCAAGGCCCACCCGACCGAGCTTCCCGGCGTCGTGAACGCCGCGCTGAAGACGGCCACCGGCAAGCCCCTGGCCGACGACGTGCTCACGAAGTCCCTGTCGGCCGTGTCGTTCTCCGCGGATCCGAACGCCGCCACGTTCGCGACGCTCGTGAAGAACGGCGTCACCGCGGGCACCCAGACGAAGGGCTCGATCGAGGGCCTGTTCGACCTCGCCGCGCTGAACACCGCCCTCAAGGCCAGGAACGAGCCCGCGGTCGACGACGGCGGGCTGGGAACGAAGAAATGACCGCCCCGCTCGCGCCGAGCTTCGACGGGGTCACCCCGGTCCTTCCCGCGCCGGATCCGGTGGATCCGGCGGTGCGCCTCGCGCACGTCACCAAGCGGTACGGATCCGGCCCTGTCGTGCTCGACGACGTCTCGCTCGAAATCGCGCCGGGAGAGTTCGTCTGTCTGCTCGGCGCGAGCGGCTGCGGCAAGTCCACTCTGCTCAATCTCATCGCAGGGTTGGAGCCCGTGACGTCGGGCTCGCTGCGCGCGCCCGACGAGGGCACGGCCGTGATGTTCCAGGATCCGGCCCTCATGCCGTGGCTGAGCGCGCGGCGCAACGTCGAGCTCGCCCTGCGTCTGCGCGGAGTCCCCCGCGCAGAGCGGCGGGCCGAGGCGCTGCGCCTGCTCGGGATCGTGAACCTGTCCGACGCCGCCGACAAGCGCCCGCACGAGCTCTCCGGCGGCATGCGGCAGCGCGTGGCCCTTGCCCGCGCCCTCGCCCAGGACCGGCCCGTGCTGCTCATGGACGAGCCCTTCGCGGCGCTCGACGCGATCACCCGCGATCTGCTGCACGAGGTGCTGGAGAACGTGTGGCGCGAGACCGGCCGCACGATCGTCTTCGTCACGCACAACGTGCGCGAGGCCGCCCGTCTCGGCGAGCGCGTGGTGCTGCTCGGCAGTCGCCCCGGCCGGATCTCACGCGAATGGCGCGTCGCCCGCACCCGCGGCCGCCGCATCGAATCGCCCGAGGTCTCGGCGCTGGCCGCCGAGATCACCATCGAGCTGCGGAAGGAGATCCGCCGCAATGCCGACTGACAAGACCCTCCCCGTTCCGGCCGGACGCCCATCGTCCCGCTTCGCTCGCTCAGGGACCGCTGACACAGGCCGGTCCCTGAGCGAGGGGCGTCCTTCGTCTCGCTCAAGAACCGACGAGGCGAAGGGCGTGGGCGCCGCGGACGACGACCTCGCCCGCCTCGAAGCGGGTCTGGACAGCTTGCAGACCGCAGAGCCCGGATCCGTCTCCCGCACGCGCGAGCGCCTGCGGGCGATCCTGCCGCCGGTCGGCCTGCTCGTCCTGCTGCTCGCGGTCTGGCAGCTGTACGTCGTCATCGCGCGGCCCCGGCCCGACATGGCGCCGAGCCCCCTGCAGGTGCTGGGGGCTCTCGGCGACGCCTGGCAGTCGGGTCGGCTGCAGGAGTCGGTGCTCACCAGCCTCGAGCGCGGCGGCATCGGCTTCGTCATCGCGATCGCGGTCGGCACGCCGATCGGCCTGCTGCTCGCGGAGTGGAAACTGCTGCGCCGAGCGGCGGGCCCGTTGATCTCCGGGCTGCAGGTGCTCCCGTCTGTCGCCTGGGTGCCCGCGGCCATCATCTGGTTCCGCCTGTCCGACGCGACCGTGTACTTCGTGATCCTGATGGGCGCGATCCCCTCGATCGTGAACGGGCTGCTCGCCGGTGTCGACCAGGTGCAGCCGCAGCTGCGCCGGGTGGGCACCGTGCTCGGCGCCAGCCGCTGGCAGGCGGCCACGGCGATCGTGCTTCCCGCGGCGCTTCCCGGCTACCTCGCCGGCCTCAAGCAGGGCTGGGCGTTCTCCTGGCGGTCGCTGATGGCCGCGGAGATCATCGCAACCGGCGGATCCATCGGCTTCGGGCTCGGGTCCATGCTCGACCAGTCCCGCCAGCTCGCCGACCTGCCCGGTGTGCTGGCCACCATCATCCTGATCCTGGCGATCGGCATCCTCATCGAGCTGGTGCTGTTCGCGCCGCTCGAGCGGGCCGTGCTGCGCCGGCGCGGACTTCTGCTCGGAGGTGCATGATGACGAACGGATCCGTCACCCTCGTGGGTGCAGGGCCCGGCGACGCCGGCCTGCTCACGATCCGCGGCCTGCGCGCCCTCGAGCGCGCCGACGTGATCATCGCCGACCGTCTCGGTGCGCGCGCCGTGCTGGACCAGCTCGCGGCCGAGGGCGTGATCATCGCCGCCGAGGTGATCGACGTGGGCAAGACCCCGGGGCATCACCCTGTGCCGCAGCACGAGATCAACGCCCTCCTGGTGCGGCACGCCCGCGCCGGGCGCGAGGTCGTGCGCCTCAAGGGCGGGGATCCGTTCGTGCTCGGCCGCGGCCGCGAGGAGGCGCTGTACTGCGAGGCCGAGGGCATCGCCGTACAGGTCGTGCCGGGCATCACGAGCGCGATCTCGGTCCCCGCCGTGGCCGGCATCCCGCTCACGCACCGCGGTGTCGCGACGGCCTTCACGGTCGCAAGCGCGCACGATCCGATCGAGCAGCTGCCGGGAGGATCTGACCACACCGTCGTACTGCTCATGGGCATCGGCACGCTCGCGCACACGGCGGGGATCCTGGCCCGCGGCGACCGCGGAGCGGACTGCCCCGTCGCGATCGTCGAGGACGGCTACGGATCCGGCGAGCGCGTCACGATCGCAACGCTCGGCACGATCGCCGCCCTCGCCGCCGTGCGCCAGGTGCGCAACCCCGCCGTCGTCGTCGTCGGCGACGTGGTGCGCCTGAGCCCCCACGCCGCCTCCCTCGCCCCCGTCGCCGTCGCCGAGCCCGCCCCCGTCGCCGTCGCCGAGCCCGCCCCCGCCGCCAGTGACAGCGAGACCGAACCGGCGTCCCGAGACCGCGCTAAATATCAGCGGTCTCGGGACGGAAGTTCGGTTTCGCGGCCCATGGCGGCCGCGCGCGCGACCGCCCCTGCCCGATCCGACCGAAAGACCCTGCAGCCGTGACCGACCTTCACCCCTCCGCCCCGCTCCGCGTCGCGATCGTCGGCGCCGGCCCGGCCGGCATCTACGCCGGCAACATCCTCACGAACGCCGTGGCCGCCCGCGCCAACGGCAGTGCCGACGACGACACCGGCGCCGCCGGCCTCGGGTACAGCACGGTAGAAATCGACCTCTTCGAGTCGCTGCCCGCGCCCTACGGCCTGATCCGCTACGGCGTCGCGCCTGACCACCCCCGCATCAAGGGCATCGTGAACTCGCTGCACGAGATGCTCGACGCGCCCTTCGACCGGTCCCTGAGCCTGTCGAAGGGCAGGGACCGTTCGGATGGGGACCGCCGCACGATCCGCTTCCTCGGCAACATCGAGGTCGGCCGCGACGTGTCGCTCGACGAGCTGCAGGCCCGGTACCACGCCGTCGTGCTCGCGACCGGCGCGATCCGCGACGCCGCACTGCGGATCCCCGGCGTCGACCTGCCCGGATCCTACGGCGCCGCCGACTTCGTGTCCTGGTTCGACGGCCACCCGGACGTGCCGCGCTCCTGGCCGCTCGTCGACGAGCAGGTCGCGGTGATCGGCAACGGCAACGTCGCACTCGACGTCGCCCGGATCCTCGCCAAGCTGCCGGAGAACCTGCGCAGCACGGAGGTACCGGACAACGTGCTCCAAGGACTCGAAGCCTCGGCCGTCACCGACGTGCACGTGTTCGGCCGCCGCGGGCCGGCGGACATCAAATTCACCCCGATCGAGCTGCGCGAGCTGGGCGAGGTCGCCGGAGTCGACATCATCCTGGACGACGCCGACTTCGCGGGGGTGGATCCGGCCACAGCCCCCAACAACCAGCTGAAGATCATGCTGCGCACCCTGAACGCGTGGCGCGACCGCCCCGAGAACCGGGGCGAGAGCACGGGTGCGACCCGCCGTCTGCACCTGCACTTCTGGCACGCTCCCGTCGAGATCACCGGATCCGACCGCGTCGAGTCGGTGCGGTTCGAGCGCACGGCTCCGGCCGAGGACGGATCCGTCTCGGGCATCGGCGAGTTCGTCGAGTATCCGATCACCGCCGTGTACCGGGCCGTCGGCTACTTCGGCTCGCCGATCGTCGACGCCCCCTTCGACGCGCGGCGCGGAGTGGTGCCGAATGAAGCAGGCCGCGTCGACGGCGTTCCCGGGCTGTACGCAACCGGCTGGATCAAGCGCGGCCCGGTCGGCCTCATCGGGCACACCAAGTCCGACGCGACGGAGACCATCGCGAACCTGCTGGAGGACGCCGCGGCGGGCCGCCTCGTGGATCCCGCCGAGACCGCCGACGTCCTGAACCTCCTCGCCGAGCGCGAGGTCGAGGTGACCACCTGGGACGGCTGGCTGGAGCTCGACGCTCACGAGCGCGCCCTGGGCGCCGCGCACACGCACACCCGAGAGCGGGTCAAGGTCGTGCCGCGCGAGGAGCAGGTCGAGATCTCGCGCAGCGGAGCGCTCACCCGATGACGTACGTGATCGCGCTGCCCTGCGTGGATGTGAAGGATCGCGCGTGCATCGACGAGTGCCCGGTCGATTGCATCTACGAGGGCGAGCGCTCCCTCTACATCCATCCGGATGAGTGCGTCGACTGCGGCGCCTGCGAACCCGTGTGCCCCGTGGAGGCGATCTACTACGAGGACGACCTCCCCGACGAGTGGAGCGACTACTACAAAGCGAACGTCGAGTTCTTCGACGAGATCGGATCCCCGGGCGGAGCCGCCAAGGTCGGCGTCTACGCCTTCGACCACCCCCTGGTCGCCGCGCTCCCGCCGCAGGCGGACGGCCATGCCTGACGACGACCGGTCCCTGAGCGAGCGCAGCGAGACGAAGGGCGCTCAGGAACCGGTCAGCGAGACGAAGGGCGCTCAGGAACCGCGCGAGGATGAAGACCCGTACGACGTGCTCATCGTCGGCGGAGGGCCGGCCGGGCTCTCCGCTGCGCTGAACCTCGCCCGCTCGCTCGCGCGCGTGCTCGTCGTCGACGCGGACCGGCCGCGCAACGCTGCGACGCTCATCTCGCACGGATTCCTCACGCGCGACGGGATCCCGCCGCACGAGCTGCGGCGCCTCGCCCGCGAAGAGCTCGCCGCCTACCCGCAAGTCACGATCCGCACCAGGGAGCGCGTGTTCCAGATCGAGGCCGAGGGATCCGGTTTCGTCGCCGGGATCGGCCGACGCGCACCCGAGACGAGGATCGCCGCGCACCGTGTGCTGCTCGCCACCGGCCTGCGCGAGACGCTGCCCGACGTGCCGAACCTGCGCGGCTTCTACGGCGTGAGCCTGTTCAGCTGCGCGGCGTGCGACGCCTGGGAGCTGCAGGGCCACGCGCTCGCGCTCATCGGCGAGACGCCGGATCTGGCCGCCCGCGCCCGCCTCATCGCCCGGTGGACTCGCGACCTCACGGTCTTCACGAACGGCGCCGACGTGGTCGACGCCGCGGAGGAGGCCGAGCTCGCGTCCGCGGGGATCGGCGTCGAACGCAGCCCCATCACGGAGCTGTACGGCGAGCGCGGCGTGCTCACGGGCATCCGCCTCGGCGACGGATCCGAGCATGCGGTCGAGGGCGGTTTCGTGCGCCCGGAGTGGGAGACCGACCTCTCGTTCCTGCCGGCGCTCGCGCCCGACCTCGACGCGCACGGCCACCTCGCCGCGGACCGCGCCGGCCGCACGAGCGTGCCAGGCCTCTACGCCGCGGGCGACGTCGCCTCCCCCGGGCCTCAGCAGCTCATCGTGGCCGCGGGCGCCGGCGCCAGGGTCGCCGCCGTGATGATCCACGACTCGATCGGCGTCGCGACGGCACACTGATCACCTCCAGTTCCCGTCGCACAACTGGTCGCTAAAGAGCGCCTTTAGCGACCAGTTCTGCGACGGGAGGACAGCCCCGGTGAGCCGATTCAGGCGCAGAGCGGGTGGGGCGGGATCCCGGCCTGCTCTGCGCGGCGCAGCAGCTCGCGATCGAAGCTGAGCATGGCATCGATCACATCTTCGAGCTGGACGGCCGTGGCGAGGTGAAGGGCATCCAGGGTGCGCAGACCTGATCCGGCCGCAACCGCCTGATCGACGACGGCGTCATCGAGAGTGACGAGATCGATCCGGCCGAGGAGTCTCGCGGACGCCTCACGGTCGGCGTTCCGGCGCCGTGTCACGGAGGCGATCTCGAGGGCGAACAGTCGTGAGGAGACGAATCGCTCCTCCGTGTCGAGCAGCTCACGCACCGCGTCGCTGTGCTCCTCTCCGAGCAGAGCCTTGACCGCGGCGGAGGTGTCGAGGTAGATCACCAGCGCTCGCCCCGCACGTCATCCATGATCTCTTCGGTCGTCGCTCCGAGATCTTGCGGCTGCAGGTTCAGCGGCCCGCTCGCCGTCGCCGGCTGCACCTTGCCGGCCGCGACCAGACGATCCCACGCGGACTCCCGCGGTGGGGTGATCTCGGCGACGGCCTTGCCGCGTTCGGTTACGGTGATGTGCTCACCCGCCGCGACCCGCGCCAGCACCCGCGCGGTCTGCTGGTTCAGTTCGGTCTTGGTCACGGTTCCCATGCAACCACGGTACGCGCTATCTAGTAGAAGTACTACACAGGCTGAGGATCCGAGATCCGGTCAGGCACCGCGGTTACCCTGTGCGGATGAGAGCCCGCCGCCGCACCGCCCTCGTCGCCGTCGCCCTCCTCGCCGGGCTGGCGACCGGATGCAGCGCGCCGTTCGACCCTGCCGCGTGGACCCTCGAACCGATCCCGTTCACGCCGGCCGGATCCATCAAGCCCACAGACCTCGCGTACGCACAGGCGGCCCTCGCACCCGACGGATCCGGCGGCTTCTGGGGCGTTTCCGGCACCACGGGGTTGCACGTCGGCGCTGATGACGACACGCTGGCGCACTTCACCGTGGACGTCGGCGCGCCCGGTGCACAGCCGGCCATGCTCGCCCCGCTGTCGTCGACGGGGCTACTGACCGCCGACCGCAACGCCCTCACCCGCTTCCGCAGCCCGCTCGGCGTGCTCGACACCGGCGACATGTCATGGCACGAGGTCGCGCCGGTTATCGACGACGACGGGATCGCGTCGATCACAGGCATCGCCGCCGACGGCCGTGACGTCCTTGTCGGCCTGCTGCGGCCGGCGGCGAGAGGCACGACAGGCCCACTGGGGCTCGAGATGGTCCGGATCGGTCTCGACGACGGCTCCCGCGTGGTGCTGCACACCGAGGCGATGGCCGTGGCCTCGGCGGCATACGGACAGTTCGCCGCGACCACCGCCATCGAGGTCCTCTCGGATGGGTCGATCCTCCTCGCCACCCCGAACGGGCTCTCCCTGCTCACCGCCGACGGCAGCATGCTCGACCGGATCCGCTCGGACGAGCCGGCCCCGATCCTCGCCGTCGGGCCGAGGGAGGAGACGCTGTGGTGGGGACATCCCGCGGGCACTCCCCCCACTCATTCGCCCGCCACGTTCCAGGTCCGCGGCGGATCGGCGGAAGCGCGCGCCTCGATCGAGCACGCATCGACGTGCACCGACGGTCGCGAGCTGCACGTCGTGTCGGCCGCCGGCGGCACCCTCACGGAGACCGCGCAGCTTCCGTTCCTGTGCGGTGCACGCGCCGCGATCTGGACCGGATCGTCCTGGATCGTCTCGATCGGCGGAGAGGGCGACGGCGTGCTGGTGCGGGTGACGCCGCCGCGAAGGGCCCCGTGAGCTTCAGCCGTGCACGGCGGCGTCGAGCACCGCGGTCAGCGGATCCGGGATCCGGTCCGGCGTCAGGGCCGCCACCACGTCGGCTGCGAAATGAGCCTTGCGGCCGCTCGCGGTGCCGGCGAAGCGGTGCAGTTGCGCCTCGACCGAGCGGACCCGCTGGGCCGGCTGCCCCTGGAAGACCCGGAACAGCGTCAGCTCGCCGCGGGCGGCCAGCGTCTCCAGCACCAGCTCCGGACCGGCCGCGCGGATCACCTCGTCCTCGAGATCGCGCTCGCATCCGAAGAACCCCGCCCGGGCGATGACGGCCGGATCCGCCTGGCCCTCGGCCAGCAGCCCGCCGGCGATGAGCGCACCGATCACGTAGCGCAGCTCGGCGGCGTCGTAGAGGCCGCGCACCGGAACCGTCGGATCCCGCCGCTCGAGCCAGGAGCGCAGGTTCGTGATCCCGCCGAGCGAGACCACGTCCGCGCGGAGGTCGTCCCCGCGGACGCGCGCGGCGGCGAGGAGGGCGAGCCGATCGCTCTCCCCCTCGACGAGCACAATCGGTCGGGTCATAGATCCGACGCTACCGCCGGTGCCGCCCCGAGATCCGTTCCGAACTCAGTCAAGAGGCGCCTCATGAGGCCCATCCGTCGGGATCCTCTACGGAATCGACTGAGTTCGGAACGCGCATGCACGCCGCGACCCGCTCCGGATCTCGCACCGGCGCGCCGCTACCTCTCGTTCACCGCCACCCACGAGACTTCCTGCATGAGCAACGGCGATCATCCCGAACCCCAGGCGACGGCGAACAGCGGCGCCGTCGCGGTGGTGGGCCTCGACCTCCGCGGGGACGAGCCGGCGCCGAAGAAGCAGATCTACTCCTGGGCACTGTGGGACTGGGCGACGCAGCCGTTCCACTCGGTGATCCTCACCTTCATCTTCACGGCGCTCTACCTCACGACCGACGCGTTCCTACCGGCTGACCTCGCCTCGCTCGCGGACAAGGATCCGGCCAGGGTCGCCGGGATCGCAGAACTCACGAGCGGCCTCGGGCTCGGCGGCACGATCGCCGGCCTCGCGATCCTGCTGCTCGCGCCCGTGCTCGGCCAGCGCGCGGATGCGGCCGGACGACAGAAGCTGTGGCTCGGGATCGACACCGGCGCCCTGATCCTGTGCATGTTCGGGCTCTGGTTCGTCACGCCGACGCCGTCACTGTTCTGGTTGGGCGTCGCCCTGATCTCCGCGGGCGTCGTCTTCAGCGAGATCGCCTCGGTGAACTCGAACGCCATGCTCATCTCGATCGCGAGCCCGAAGACGGTCGGACGGATCTCGGGTCTCGGCTGGGGCTTCGGCTACCTGGGCGGCATCGTCGCCCTCGTGCTGGTGATCGTGTTCTACATGTCGGACTGGTTCGGGCTCTCTGCGGACGGCGGATTGCCGTTCCGCATCATCGCGATCGGCTGCGCGGTGTGGGCGATCGTGTTCTCGATCCCGATCTTCCTGAACGTTCCGGAGCCGTCGCTGGGCCGACCGGAGCGGAAGGTCGGCTTCTTCGCCTCCTATGTGCTGCTCGTGAAGGACGTCATCGGCCTCTACCGCAATCCGAGCACCCGCACCACGTTCTGGTTCCTGGTGGCGAGCGCGGTGTTCCGCGACGGGCTCAGCGCCGTCTTCACGTTCGGCGCGGTGATCGCGAGCACCGTCTTCGGCTTCGAGTTCATCCAGCTCGTGATCTTCGGGGTGGCCGCCAACCTCATCGCGGGCGTCTCCACGATCCTCGCGGGCCGCCTCGATGACCGCTGGGGCCCGAAACGGCTCATCATCATTTCGCTCGCCTGCATGATCATCGCGGGGATCGCGGTGTTCGCCCTGGTCGACACCGGGCCGATCGCGTACTGGATCGGCGGCCTGATCCTGTGCGCGTTCGTCGGACCGGCGCAATCCGCGGGGCGTTCGTTCCTGGCCAGGGTCACGCCGGCCGGCCGCGAGGGCGAGGTGTTCGGCCTCTACGCCACGACCGGGCGCGCGGCGAGCTGGATCGCTCAGGGCGCGTGGACGCTGCTGATCATCCTGACCGGAAACACCAAGTTCGGGATCCTCGGCATCGTCGCCGTCCTGCTGGCCGGCCTGCTGCTGCTCCTGCCGGTGAAGGAGACGCGGTCGAGCGTCCGCCTCTCGCACTAGGCAAGATTCCGACAGGGCGCGGGCTTCCGCTCAGATCGCACTTTCTGCGCCAAAAGCGGCAATGGAGAGCGGATAGTGCGACCTGAAGCACATCCGGATCCGGATCCGGATCCGGATCCTTAAGCGTCGAGCGCGGTCAGGTGCTCCGGTGCCGCGCCCGCGACGCGCAGACGGTCTCGCATCGCGCGTGTCGCAAGGGCGTAGGGGCGATCGTCCTGGAGGAGCAGCGAACGCGAGTTGGCCTCCTCGTTCAGCGCGACGAGCTCGAACGCCAGCTGCTCGGCATCCGTGCCCGCGTCGAGCTCTCCCGCCGACACCGCGTGGCGCACCTGCGCCTCGACGTAGTCGTACCAGTCCACGAGAGCCGTGCGCACGGCGTCGCGCACCGGGCCGGGCTTGGAATCGACGTCGGCCGCGGTCGCCGCGAAGAAGCAGCCGCCCGTGAAGACCCGCTCGCGGGAGTAGTCCAGGGCGTTGTGGAGCAGGGCGGACAGCCGGCGCACCCCACGGGGCTCGACGCGCGCGCGCTCGACGATGAGCGCGGTGAAGACCTCCCGCGCGGCGGCGACCGTGGCGAGCTGCAGCCCCTCCTTGCTCTGGAACAGGGTCGCGATGCTGCTCTTGCCCCGCCCGGACGCCGTCGCCAGCCGCCCGATCGTGAGGCCGTCCAGGCCGTCCACCGACGCGATGTCGGTCGCGCTCTCGAGCACGGTGCGCCGCGAGGCATCGCCGCGCAGGCGACGTCCGTCCGACGTCTGAGCCCGTGCGATCCCGGCGTCGGCGGCTTCGTGGGTGGCGACTTTCAACATGACCCTAGTGTACGAACGATCGTTCGCTTATTCTACGTATGACCGTTCGTATTCTTTTCCTGAAGGGGAACCGATGCCCGCTTCCGCCCGCCTGATCCTCGGCGGCATCCACGCTGCCGGAGCCGTGTCGCCGCGCCTCGCCGGCCGCCTCGCTCTGCACCTGTTCTTCACGACGGCACCGCGCATGGCCGTGCGCGACGCCGACCTCGCGACGCATCGGGACGCGCAGCGAGAACGGATCCGGATCCGCGGATCCGAGGTCGTCACCTACCGCTGGGGACGCGGCGAGCGCGCCGTGCTGCTGCTGCACGGCTGGCAGGGGCGCGCGTCGCAGTTCGCCCCGCTCGTCCGCGAGCTCGTCGCGGACGGCTTCCGCGTGGTGTCCTTCGACGCCCCGGCGCACGGAGACTCCTCGGGACGACGCACCGACCTTCGGGACTGGGTCACGACCGCGGAGCAACTGCAGCGCAGCGATGGCCCGTTCCAGGCGATCGTCGGTCACTCCTTCGGCGGGCTGGCCGCACTCACGGCGGCGCGCACGACCGTGCCGTCCCCCCGCATCGCGGTCGTCGCGGGCGCCTCCGCACCGGCCGCGTTCCTCGCGGAGTTCTCCCGCACGCTCCGCCTCGAGCCCACGGTCTCCGCGCGCTTCGAGCAGCGGTTCGGCGCGCGCTTCGGCCTCGACCGGGAGGGCATCGCGGCGGCGTACGACGCGGTGCAGGACCCGCTGCCCTCCGGCACCGAGCTGCTCGTGGTGCACGACCGCGCCGACCGCCGCATGCCCGACGCCGACGCCCTGCGCCTGCACTCCGCGCACGCCGGCCGCTCGCATCTGCTGCGCACCGACGGGTTCGGACACAACCGCGTACTGCAGGCGGATCCGGTGCTGGACGCCATCGCCGCGTTCGTCGGCGCCGGGATCGCGGGCATCGATGCAGCCGATTCCGGAGGACAGCGCACCCCGCACGCCGTCACCGCGTCCTGAGCGACGGACCTGCCGGTCAGCGCCAGTCAGTCAGCACCTGCCGGTCAGCGCCAGTTCGCGGCGACCTTGGCTAGCAGGCGCGCGAACTCGGCCTGCTCCTCGGCGGTCAGCGCCGACATCGCACCGCGCAGGGCCTCGCGCCGGTCGCCGCGGACGCCCCGTCCCATCTGCCGCCCCTCGTCGGTCAGCACGATCCGGGTGCGTCGGGCGTCGTCCGGATCCGCTTCGCGGCGCAGCCAGCCCCGCTCGACACCCTGCTGCACGAGACGCGAAGCGCGCGGCTGATCCACGCCGATCGCCTCGCCCAGCGCGCTGACGCTGAGCGGCCCCGAAGCCAGCGCCTCGAGCATGCGCAGCCGCGCGGGCGCCTCACCGCGCCCGCCGCCCCAGGGCCCTGCGCCTCGGCCGTGCGGATCCGCGTGCGGACCACCGTGCGCAGAGTGCTCGCCGTGCGGCCCGCCGTGCCCGCGGAACCCTTCCCCATACCGCGGGTCACCATCGTGCATCCCGTGGCGGTGCTCGCGGGTCGGTCGCGGTCCCCGCCCGCGCAGCAGGCCGAGCGCGGCGACGATCGCGTCGAGCGGATCCGGGTTCTCGGCATCATGAGGCATGCTCCGATTTTACATGCGACTTGACATGGAACCCAATTGCATGTCACACTGCATGTACATGGCAGATGACATGGATCTGAGCGAACTCGGAGAGACGGCCGCCACCGCGACGAGCCGCCCGTCATCGCCCCGATACCTGAAGGACTTCGCATGAACAGCACAGAGAACATCCCAGAGAACACGCCCGCAGACCAGAGCCGCCCGTTCGGCTTCTGGATCACCGCCGTCGATCGCCTTCTGGCGGCCGAATTCGCCACCGCCTTCGAGGACGAGGGGATCACCCGCCGCGACTGGCGGATCCTCAACGCCGTCGACGGCACCGTCCCGCTCGGCCGGGACCTCCCGGACAGCAAGGTGCGCCACCTGGTCGCGCTCGGCTGGGTCGAGCAGGGCTCGGACGGCTGGACGCTCACCGCAGACGGCACCGCCGCCAAGGCGCGCCTGACCGCCGCCGTCGACGAGATCCGCGCGCAGGTCGCCGGCGCTCTCGATCCCGAGGAGTTCGCCGCGATGGCGGCCGCCCTCGAGAAGCTCGCCCGCGGCCTCGGCTACGAGGAGGGCAAGCGCCTCCCCCGTCGCCACGTCGGCGGGCGTTCCGGCGTCGGCCGCGAGTGGCCGCACCGCGAGCACCTCCGTCACGAGCACCTCCGCCAGGAGCACCTCCGTCACGAGCACCGCTGCGGCGGGCACACCGACGGCGAGCGCCTGCACCGTGAGCACGCGCGCGGTGAGCACCCGTTCCGCGGGCGCGGGCCCGAGCACGGTGCGCCCGGTCATTCCCCGGCCCACCTCCACATCCACCTGCACGACGGTCGCCACCGCAACGGCTGACCTCGCGCGTCCGATCCGGCCCCTGCCCGCGCTCCGCGGCAGGGGCCGGATCCCGTTGTCCGGCTGGTCGCCGACGACGCCGCCCTCACGCGCGGCGGAATAGAGCCCGCGCACGCGCGGTTTCCCTTTCACATGACCCTTGTCGCGCCCGACCGGATGCCGCCGCTGCACGCCGTGCCGGACATTGCGACGCAGGCCCGCGGCGCGGTCGATGCCCTCCTCGCGACCGTCGATGTGCAGCTGCGGCGGCAGGTGCGCATCGCGCCGGATCCCGCCGAGACCATCGCCCTGGACCGCAATGCGCTCTCGGTCGTCTATGTCATCGAGGGCAGCGTGCACACCCGCTGCGGCGACAAGCCGATGTCGCTCGCCCAGGGCGACGCCATGCTGACCCCTGGTCGGACGCCGATATCGCTCAAGACGGATCCTGAGACGCGGATCCTGGTCTCCACGCTCACCCTGGTGCCGCACGCGGCGCACATCGCGAACGCGCTGCCCGACGTGGCCCTGGTGCGCGACTTCGCCCACCACGAGCCGGCGGCCGCCGCCCTCGCCGCGCAGGTCGGGATCGACCTCACGGCCCTGCCGGTCGACGTCGCCGCCCTCGAGGCCGCGGGCCGCGACGGAGACGCCGTGATCTGCCGCATGATGGCGAACACCGTCCTCGCGTCGGTGATCCGAGCGTGGGCCGCGCACGGCTGCGCCCCCGCGGGGTGGCCGGCGCGCACGAGCGACCCCTTCCTGGAGAAGGTGATCGACGCGATCCACGCCGCGCCCGGCAACGACTGGAGCGTCGAGGGACTGGCCAGTGTCGGCGCCATGTCGCGCACGGTGTTCGCGGAGCGCTTCCGCGCCGCCTTCGGCACGTCACCCGCGAGCTATGTCACCGAGGTGCGGATCCGCGCCGCGCAGGACCGGCTCGTGCTCGGATGCCTCGTCAGCGAGATCTCCCGCGACCTCGGCTACAGCTCCGACGAGGGCTTCAGCCGCGCCTTCCGCCGCCGCACCGGGCAGACCCCGACGGCGTGGCGCGAGGCTCGCACCGCCTAGATCCCCGCGCACCTTGAAGGACGATGGCAACTTCTGAGGATGGATCCGCCCGGATCCTCCTGCAGAGTTGCCATCGTCCTTCAGAGTTGCGGGGCCGAGAACCGTCTCAGCGATCCGCGCGAGCGCTCATCCTGCTCGAGAACCCGAACAGCACCGCACCGACCACGAGCACGACCGCGCCGATCACGTAGACCTGGGCGATCCCGATGCCGTCCACCAGCAGGCCGCCGACGCCCGCCGCGATCATGATCGCGGCCTGGAACCCCATGACCACCAGGCTCCCGCCCGCCTCGAGCCGGTCCGGCATGCGGTGTCCGATCCAGGTGTTCACGATCAGCAGCCACGAGGCGAAGAAGAAGCCCCACACGAACGCGACCGCGCCGATCGCCCACAGGGATCCGACCATCGCGTTCATCAGCAGCACCGCACCTGCGATCACGAGCGGAGTGATCACGGCGAGCGTCCGGTAACGGCGGTCGACGATGACGCCGATCGCGATGTTCCCGATGAAGCCGCCGATGCCGAACAGCGCGAGCAGCAGGATGATCGTTCCCTCGGTGATCGCGGCGCCGCCCTCGTGCACCCGCTCGAGGGCGACCCGGATGTAGGTGTAGGCGAGGAAGTGCCCGAGCACGACCAGCACGTGGCCGACAACGCCCAGGCTGATGCCGCGACGGCGGAACGTCTCGACCAGGGTCGACAACCGCGCGGCCCCCTCTGCGGGCACGCTCGGGAGCAGGATCCGCAGAAGGACCGCGAGGACGACGCTGGCCGCTGCGGCGATCGCGAACACTCCGCGCCAGTCGAGCACCTGGCTGAGCAGCACGCCCGCCGGCACACCCGCGACCGTCGCGAGCGATACGCCGGCCGAGTTGAACATCATCGCCCGGCCCAGGCGCTCCGGCCCGGCGATCCGCGCCGCGACCGTCACCGACATCGACCAGAAGCCGCTCAGTGCAGCGCCCAGCAGCACGCGTGCGACGAGCAGCAGCGGCAGGTTCGGCGCGACCGCGACGATCAGGTTGGAGACCGCCGCGCCGACAGCCATCCACACCAGCAGCGAGCGTCGGTCCAGACGGGGCAGCATGAGGCCGATGGTCGGCGCCACGATGAGCCCTGCGAGCGCGGTCACGGTGACCATCTGGCCGGCCTGACCGGGCGTGACCCCGATCTCCGCCGCGATGTCGGTGAGCACACCGCCGGGGAGGAATTCTGCGGTGACGAGCAGGAACGCCGTCGCCATCATGGCGAGCAGAGCGCCATAGTTCAGCCGGCGCGGGGTGGCCGCGATCGTGGGCACAGGGGCGGTGGTGGTCATGCTTTCCAGCCTTCCGTGCGCGCCCGTTGCGCGCCCGATCATGCGTCCGGCGGATCCGACCGATCGTCCGGATCGGATCCGCACCGCTATCACTCGCACTCCGCTCGCGTGGATCGTGCGACGTCTGCACGACCGCGTGACGCCTGCACGATGGATCCGGCCGATCGGTCGTGCAGGCGTCACCGGGTCGTACAGACGTCGCACGCGCACCAGGACGTGCAGGCGTCGCACGCGCACAGTGCGGGCGCCGCGCGCAGGCATCACACCTGCGGCAGCACCGCTATCAGCCCGGCGGCGACGGGGAACGGCCACGCCGCGTTCGCGATGAGCACGGCGATCAGCACGATGGCGCCGATCAGCAGCACCGCGAGGATCAGGAACACCAGCGCCACGAGACCGAGGTAGCCGCCCCGCCCGACCTCGGGGGCGAGCGGCGGATCGATCCGCTCCGGCGGCAGCGCGGGAAGCGGCGGAAGCCCGGAGGCGGGACCGGGATCCGTCGCGGAGACGTCCGCCGCACCAGTCACCGGGATTCGCGGGTTCCCCTCCGCGGCCACGGGGATCGAGGTCTGCGGGGCGTCCGTCTCGGTGACGCGCTGGCGCTGACGCCGGCGCTCCCTCTCCGGCTCGTCGTCACCGAACACCGCAGGGTCGGGAGAGGCGAGGATCTCCGCGAGCCCGGGCGTCTCGTCCGCCGGCGCGGCCTCTGCGGGCGGGGCGAGCAGATCGGCCAGCTCCGCGCTCTCCGAGGCCGGCGCGATCTCGGGGTCGGCCAGGATGTCGGCCAGTCCCTCGCTCTCCACGGGCACGGGGGCGAGCTCGGCGGCGTCGGCGGGCGGTGCGGCCGACCCCTGATCGGGCGTGACGGAGGGCGTCGGTGCGGACTGCTCCTCCGGGTTCGGATCCGTCTCGCCCATGGTCTGGTCAGCCTCCGGTGGATCCCGCGTCGGTGGTGCCGACGTCGGTGCGATGGAAATTCTGGAAGGAGCGCGAGGCGGTGGGGCCGCGCTGCCCCTGGTAGCGGTTGCCGTAGGGGCCGGAACCGTAGGGGTTCTCGGCCGGCGAGGACAGCTGGAAGAAGCACAGCTGTCCGATCTTCATCCCCGGCCACAGTTTGATCGGCAGGGTCGCGACGTTCGCGAGCTCGAGCGTGACGTGCCCCGTGAACCCGGGGTCGATGAAGCCGGCCGTGGAGTGCGTGATGAGCCCGAGGCGGCCCAGCGACGACTTGCCCTCGAGGCGGGCGGCGACGTCGTCCGAGAGCGACACCTGCTCGAACGTCGCACCGAGCGCGAACTCTCCGGGGTGCAGTACGAACGGCTCGTCCGGATCCACCTCGATCAGCCGCGTCAGCTCGGGCTGGTCCTCACCCGGGTCGATGAAGGGGTACTTGTGGTTGTCGAAGAGCCGGAAGTAGCGGTCCAGCCGCACGTCGATGCTCGACGGCTGAATCATCGACGGTTCGAGCGGATCCAGTCCGATCCGCCCCGCGTCGAGCCCCGCCCTGATATCCCTGTCGCTCAGCAGCACGGTCTCAGCGTAGTCCGTGCGTCAGTGCGGATCGGTCAGACCGTTGCGGAACGCGAAGACGACCGCCAGCACGCGATCCCGCATGCCGAGCTTCTGCAGCACGCGCCCCACATGCGTCTTGACCGTCGACTCGCTCAGCCAGAGCTTCTCCGCGATCTCGGCATTGGACAGTCCCTGCACGAGCGCATCGAAGACCTCGCGCTCGCGGTCGGTGAGCACCTGCAGCCGGGCGGCGGCGGCTCGACGGTCGTCCTCCCTCGCACGGCGGCCCGGATCCTCCGCGGCACGCGCGAGCGCGCCGAAGCGCCGCAGCAGCTCCGACGTGACCCGCGGGGCGAGCACGGCATCGCCGGCGGCCACCGCGCGGATCGCGGCGACGATGTCGTCGGCATCCGAGTCCTTGAGCAGGAAGCCGCTGGCTCCCGCGTCGATCGCGCCGAACGCGTAGGCGTCGAGGTCGAAGGTCGTGAGCACGAGCACGCGGATCCCGCTGCCCGACGCGACGAGTTCCCTCGTCGCCTCGAGGCCGTCCATGCGGGGCATCTGCACGTCCATCAGCACGACGTCGGGCCGGTGCACGTTCGCGAGGGCCACGGCCTCGATGCCGTCCTGCGCCTCGCCGACGACCTCGATGTCCGGCTGCGCGCCCAGCACCATCGCGAGACCGGCGCGGATCAGGGCCTGATCGTCGGCGATCAGCACCCGCACCGCCGTCATGACCCGCTCCTCGGCAGCGCGAGGCGCACGGCCCAGCCGCGGGCGCCCACGGGGCCGGCATCGAGCGATCCGCCGTAGAGGGCGGCACGCTCGCGCATCCCGAGCAGGCCGCGCCCGACGCGGACGGGGGCGGGCGGGGTCACCGACGCGGATCCGCTCGTGCGCCCGCGCTCCGCCGGGGCCGCATGCCCGGCGCGCATGCTCTCCGGCGCGGACGGCGTCGTCGCGCCGTCGTCCCGGACCTCGGCATGGATCTCGTCCTCGGTCACCCGCACGTCGACCCGCACCTGGGTGGGCGCCTCGGCGTGCCGCAGCGCGTTGGTGAGGGACTCCTGCACGACCCGGAACACCGTCATCTGCAGTCCCGCCGGGATCCCCTGCGCGTCGACGGCAGCGAGCCCCCGAGGATCATCCCGCTCCGCCCGCCCCAGGTCGAGGTCGAGCCGCACCGGCAGCCCGATCCCGCGATAGACCTCGGCGAGCCGCGGCAGGTCCTCGAGTCCCGTGCCGCTGCGTGCGGACTCCTGTCCGTTGGGCCGCTCGAGCACCCCGAGCGCCCTCCGCATCTCATCGAGGGAGGAACGCGCGACCCCTCCGATCTGGCCCACCGCCTCACGGGCGCGGTCGGGATCCGCGTCGAAGACGGCCCTCGTACCGTCGGCCAGCCGCACGATCACGCTCAGCGAATGCGACACGATGTCATGCACATCGCGGGCGATGCGCGAGCGCTCGGCCAGGGCCGCGAGCTGCGCCTCCTGATCGCGCTCGTGCTCCAGGATCCGCGCCCGCTCCACGAGCGCCGCAACGTACCGGCGGCGGTTGCCCGCGTTCTGCCCCCACAGCAGAGCGACCAGGAGCAGCAGCAGGTCGAAGGCGGCCCAGGTCAGGGCGGTGTCCAGTCGCGACCCGGAGCGGTTCACCGGCGCGAAGCCGAATCCCGTGAGCAGGTGCAGGGCGCTCAGCATCAGGGTCACCGCGTAGGCGACCGCCCCCGCGATCCACGCCCGGGACATCCGGTCGTACACGGCGATCGCGAACACCGCGTAGGCGACCGCGAACGCTCCCACGTCGAGTGAGAAGGGCAGCAGCACCAGAGGCAGTGTCAGCGTGATGAGGAAGAGCAGCACCGGATTGCGGCGACGGAACATCATCATCGTCGTCGCGACGATCGCGACCACGACGAGTCCCAGCCCGAAGCCCCACGGCCCGACGGATCGTGGCGAGATCGCGGGGTCTGCCGACTCCGCCGCGAACATCGGCACGGCCGTCAGCACGACCCAGCTGAACGTCGTGAGGGCATCCGCCGCGTGCGGATGACGCTGCCAGCGCGACGCGGCGCGATCCAGGGCGCGCGCGGAGCCGTCGGTCACGTCGCCAGTCTCCCACGGTCCTCCGAGGTCGCAGGATCCTGCTCGTTCTCGAACACCTCGACGCCGGCGCTGCGGCCGTGACGTCGGGCCTCCCGACGCTCCCGCCGGGCCTGCCGTCGGTCGCCGCGGCGCTCGTAGAGCACGACCAGCGCCGGCACCAGCAGCAGCGTGAGCACGGTCGAGGACACCAGCCCGCCGATCACGACGATCGCCAGAGACTGCGAGATGAACGCCCCGCCGCCGGTGATGCCCAGCGCCATCGGGATCAGCGCGAAGATCGTCGCGCACGCGGTCATGATGATCGGCCTCAGGCGCAGGCGCGCGCCGTGCACCACGGCGTCGTCGAGCCCCGAACCGCCACGTCGGTACTCGTTGATGAGGTCGATCAGCACGATCGCGTTCGTGACCACGATCCCGATCAGCATGAGCATGCCGATCAGCGCCGGGATGCCGAGCGGCGTTCCGGTGATCAGCAGGCCCGCGATCGCCCCCGTCGCGGCAAACGGCACCGACACCAGCAGCAGCAGCGGCTGCACGAGCGAGCGGAACGTCGCGACCAGCACGATGTAGACCAGGGCGATCGCGGCGAGCATGGCGATGCCGAGCTCCCCGAACGACTGCGCCTGCTCGGCGGCGGCGCCGCCCTCGTCCAGGCTCACGCCGGCGGGCAGGTCGACCCCGTCCACCGCCGTCTGCACGCCGTACGACGCCGTGGAGAGGTCCGCCCCCTCCGCGGGGGTGGCCGAGATCGTGACCGCGCGTGCGCCGTCGATCCGGGTGATCGTGGCGGGGGCCGAGACGACCTCCACCGCGGCGATGTCGCCGACGCGGATCGGCGTCGCACGCAGGTGCTCGAGGTCGCGCTGCGCCTGCGTGAGCCGGTCGGTCTCCGCCTGCTGGCGCGATCCGTCGGCGATCGCGGTGCGCGCCCCGGAGATCTGCTCATCGAGGTTGCTCAACCCGCTCTCCGCCCCGGCCACGGCCTGGGTGAGCTGCTGGACGAGCTTCTGGTACTCGAGCGCGCTGAGCTGGCCCTGCGTCGCGGGGCTGGCGTCCGCGGGCGGCGGCGTGGCCAGCAGCCGCGCGAGCTGCTCGCGCAGCGCGACCAGATCCTGCGCCCCCGAGGAGCGAGCATCGTAGAGCGCGGAGAGCTGCTCGTCGGCCTTGTTCTCGGCCTCCGTGCGCGCCTGCGAGGACATCGCCTCCTGCTCGCGCTGCAGTGCGTCCGCCGCATCCTTCTGGGTCTTCTGCGCCTGCAGCGCCGAGATCGGCAGGGTGAGCGCCTTGACCGCTTCCGGGTCCGTCGCCGTGGACTGCGCACGGACCACCAGATCCGTGGCGGTGCCGTCGATGCCGACGGAGCCCAGCCTCTCGCCCTGCACGGCGGCGGAGATCGCCGCGCCCACCTCGGCGGTGGTGAAGCCCTGCGCCGCGGCCCGTGCGGGGTCGACCGAGACCTTCAGCACCGGCAGATCGGCGGCGAGGTCGCTCTTGACCGTGCCGATCCCGTCGACCTTGCCGAGTGCGGCGGTGAGCTTCTCGGATGCGCTCGCGAGCGCCTTCTCGTCAGGGCTCTTCACGATCACGTCGATCGAGGAGGAGGTGGTCTGCGTCGCCTGTGTCGACACGGTGATGCGGTCGGCGTCCGGGAGCTGGCCCACCGCGGTGCGGATCCGCGGCAGCACGGCCTTGGGGTCCGCATCCGGCGCGATCACGATATCGAGCGTGACCGGAGCCCCCTGCTCGCCCGCGGTGGTGCGGTACGACGCGACCCCGTCGAGGTCGCGGACCTTCTTCTCCAGGGCGGTGGCCGCCTTGTCCGAGACGGCGAGCGTGGTGTCCAGCGGCATCGTCTGGGTGACGGTCACGGCACGCTCGTCGGCGAAGCTGCCGAGCATGTCGGTCTTCAGGAAGCCGGCGGCCACGATCGTGCCGGCGAACACCACCACCGAGATCAGCACGACGGTGACGGGCCGGCGCAGCGCGAAGAGCAGCGAGGGCAGATACGCGCGCTGCATCCGCGTGACGCGCTCGGCGGGATCCTGCTCCACCGGATCCGAGCCCGAAGCAGTCGCGGAGGATGTGTCGGACCTGTCGGCCCGATGCGGATCCGGACCGGCCGTGCCCGCCCCTTCCGCGCCCTCCTCGGCGGTCATCGCCGCCTGCGCGGCATCCGCGGCCGCGGCCTTGGCCGGACGACGCAGGAACCAGTATGCGAGCACGGGCACGATCGTCAGCGAGACCAGCAGCGACGCGAGCAGCGCGATGGTCACGGTCAGCGCGAACGGCCGGAACAACTCCCCCGCCATGCCGCCGACGAGGGCGACAGGCAGGAACACGGCGACCGTCGTCAGCGTCGACGCCGTCACGGCGCCGGCCACCTGGCGCACCGCGGCGAGCACGTCGGCGGGCGTGAGCGGTGCGGATCCGCGACGTCGGGCGATGTTCTCGATGACCACGATCGAGTCGTCGACCACCCGGCCCACCGCGACGGTCAGTGCGGCGAGCGTGAACACGTTGAAGGAGAAGCCGCCGACGCGCAGTCCGATCACCGCGATGAGCAGCGACAGCGGGATCGAGACGGCCGTGATCACGGTCGCCCTGGGCGAGAGCAGGAAGACCAGGATGATGAGCACCGCGAACACGAGGCCCAGGCCGCCCTCGACAGCCAGGTCGTGGGTCGACTTCTCGATCATCGTGGACTGGTCGAACAGCACGGAGCTCGCGGCGTTCGCGCCGAGGGAGGGCAGGGTCTTCGCGACCGCGGCGGTCACCGCGTGCGACACCTGCACGGCGTTCGCCTCGGGGGTCTTGGTGATCGTCAGGCTCAACGCGGGACGGCCGTCGGAGCGCGAGATCGTGCTCTGCGGGACAGGGGCGAGCTCCACGGTGGCGACCTCGGAGAGCGGCACAGGCCCCTGCATCGTCGGGATCGGCATGGCGGAGATGCGCTCGACCGACGTGCCCTCCTGGCCCACCTCGATCGCCATCGCGCGGGTTCCGTCGCTGCTGGTGCCGGCAGGCACCACGACGCCGGCGGTGCGCAGGATCCCCGACACCGCCGCCGCATCGACCGACCGCGCTGACAGCTTGGCCGGATCCAGGGTCACCAGCACCCGCTCGGAGACGCGTCCCGACACCTGCACGGCGCGCACACCCGGCACGTGCTCGATCGCGGGGACGAGGGTCTTGTCGATCCGGTCGGCCAGGGCCTCGACGTCGCCGTCACCGGTGATCGCGAGGCTCTGCACCGGGATGTCGGCGGAGCTGCCCGCATAGACCTCGGTGCGGATGCCGTCGGCGGCGGATCCGGCGGCCGTCGCGGCGGCCTTGAGGTCGGCGAGGATCTTGGTGTCGTCACGACCGAACGCCCACGACACGGTGAGCTGCCCGCTGCCGCTCGAGGTGCTCGTGCGCACCTCGTCCACCCCGGTCACCGAACCCAGCGCATCGGACAGCGGTTTCACCACGTCGTGGTCGAGGGTCTCCGCCGAGGCGCCGGGCTTGGTCACGAGCACCATCGCCGCGGGCTGCGACATGGACGGCAGCAGCTCCTGCTTCATGCTTCCGGTGGCCCAGAGCCCCGCCCCCACGATGAGGACAGTGAACAGGGCAACGACGGCGCGGTTGGCGAGGCTGAGTCGGGTCAGCAGGGTCACGGATCCTCCAGGGCGATCACGATCAAGTGCAGGGCACCACGGCCGTCGCCACCTGCGACGAGCCGTATCCTCAGCAAATCGGTCGCGACCGGGTCCGCACATCCGCTTCGGGGAGGATCCCGCCCGTCTCGGGGTGGTCCTCAGGTACCACATCCGTGCGCGGCGCCTGCGGCGGCGGACGCCGTCGCCCCCTCCGGCACGAACGGCCGAAGGGGGCGACGGGATGAGGACGGTGCGAGGCGATCAGGCGTCGCGCGAGCGCAGCACCACCCAGGATCCGAGCAGCCCCGCGGCCACCCAGGCGCCGAGCGTGAGGAACGCGACGCCTGCGGACATCGGTGCGGTGTCGCTGGGCAGGATCGCGTTCTGCGCGGCCGACAGCGGCAGGTAGTTCGCCGCGTCGAGCACCCACTTCCAGGACTCTCCGGCGAAGGCGAAGAAGTTCGACATGATCGGCAGCACGAACAGCAGCCCGACCGTGGCGGCGATCGCGCCGGCGCCCGAGCGCAGCATGAAGCCGAACGAGACGCCGATCAGCGCGCACACCGCCATCGTCGCGGCGGCGGAGAGCAGCGGCAGGATCACCTTGTCGGGCGCACCCCACTCGAGCCCGTGGCCGTGCGCGCCGAGGATCCCCGACACGATGACGGCCGCGATCACGAACATCACCAGGGAGGCGAGGAAGAGGAACACCGCGAGCACTGCGGCCTTCGCGACCAGCACCCGACCGCGCCGCGGATCCGCGGTGAGGGTGGAGCGGATCATGCCCGTGGAGTACTCGCCGGTGACCGCGATCGCACCCAGGATCCCCGCGAGGAGCGCGGTGAACTGGATCGGCGAGACGACGGCCATGATCCCGTTGACGCCCTGGCGCACCGCTCCGGTCGACGTGAAGGCGAACGCGATCAGCACGGCGATGCCGATCGTGAGCGCGGCGGTGATCGCGATCGACCACCAGGTCGAACGCAGCGTGCTGAGCTTGATCCATTCGCTGCGGAGGCTCCGCGGGAAGCTCAGGCGGAACCGGCCGGGCACGGCGGGGACGGTGGGAGCGACGGCGCTCATGCGACCACCTCCGGGATCGGGGCGCCGGCTTCCGGCACGGCGCGGGTACGGTATTCGACGGACTCGCCGGTGAGGGCCATGTAGGCGTCCTCCAGCGAGCCGCTGGTGGGGGTGAGCTCGTGCAGCGGGATGCCGCGCTCGGCCGCGAGGTCCCCGATCCACCACGACTCGGGGCCGGTGATGTCGATCGTGTCGTGGCCGGAGGGGTTGACCACGGCGCCGGCGGCGACCAGCAGGTCGCCGAGCTCGGCGGCGCGGGGGCTCCGCACCCGCACCTGGGCGGTGGTCCACTGCTGCACGAGCTGCGCCAGCGGCGCGTCCGCGAGCACCCGGCCGCGACCGAGCACGATCACGTGATCGGCGGTCTGCGCCATCTCGCTCATGAGATGGCTGGAGAGCAGCACCGTGCGACCCTCGGACGCGGCATGCCGCACGAACTCGCGCACCCAGCGCACACCCTCCGGGTCGAGGCCGTTGACCGGCTCGTCCAGGATCAGCGTGTGCGGGTCGCCGAGCAGCGCCGCCGCGATGCCGAGGCGCTGCCCCATGCCGAGGGAGAACCCGCCCGCTCGCTTGCGGGAGACGGATCCGATGCCCGTGATCTCGATCACCTCGTCGACGCGCGCCGAGGGAAGTCCGTGCGTCGCGGCGAGCGCGCGCAGGTGGTTGCGGGCGGAACGGCCCGTGTGCACGGCCTTGGCGTCCAGCAGCACGCCGACCTCGGTGAGGGGCGCGTGCAGACGGCGGTACTCCTGGCCGTTCACGGTGACACGGCCCGCGCTCGGGCGGTCAAGACCCACGATCATGCGCATCGTGGTCGACTTGCCGGCGCCGTTCGGTCCGAGGAAGCCCGTGACCGAACCCGGCTGGACGGTGAACGACACGTTGTCGACCGCGGTCTTGGGTCCGTATCTCTTGCTGAGGCCCTCTGCTGTGATCATGCCTTCGAACCTATGGCGCGGCGGGGCCCGCGCACATCCCTCTGGAGGATGACTCCGGGCACCCCTGAGGATGACTCCGGATAACCCGAATGGCCAGGGTGGCCGCGGTGGCCGGGGTGGCCAGGGGATCCGGGGCCTCGCCCCGCGCCGAGTTCCGCCCGTCACGCCCGCCGCGCTGCGTCCGCCGCGCTGCGTCCGCGCCCCCGCGCGTGAGCGCTCCCTCATGTGGACGAGCACACCCCGGTCCGCGCCCCCTCGCAGCGTCCGCGCCCCCTCGCAGGGACGCGCACAGGAGGGGGCGCCGGCGCCCCGAGGGGGCGCCGAGGCCCCGGCTCCGGCCGCTCGATCCTCGGCCGCCCCGACCGCAGCCGCGCCGGTCACGGCTGCTCCATCCCCGGTTTGGGCGCGGGCTGCCGTTTTGGGGCGCGGGAGCCCCGGATTTCACGGCGAGACGCGCCCCAAAACGAGAGAGCACGCCCCAAACCAAGCACCAGGGCAGGACCAGGACGGGATCGGATCCGGATCCGGATCCGGGACCGGGACCGGGACCGGGACCTCGCGCCCAGTCCGCGCGCTGCGGCACACGGCCCCACCTCCGAGGCGTGCCCCCAGAGTCCAGGATCCGGATCCTCGACCCCCGTTTTGGGGCGTGATCCATCGGTTCGGGGCGTCTCACACCCGGATTCCACGTCATGACACGCCCCAAAACGGGAGGATGTGCCCCAAAACGGGGGTCACACCCGACCGGACCGCTGGTCAGCTCGCGGCGAGGCGCTTCTTCTCGGCCGCGACGTCGTAGTCGGCGATCGGCCACTGCGGGTCGATGTCCTCGAGCGCGGCCAGCAACAGCTCCTGCACCGCGAGGCGGGCGTACCACTTGCGGTTCGCCGGGATCACGTACCAGGGCGCGTCGTCGGTCGAGGTCCGCTCGAAGACGGTGTCGTACGCCGCCATGTAGTCGTCCCAGAGCAGACGCTCGTCCGTGTCTCCGGGATTGAACTTCCAGTGCTTCTCGGGGCGCTCGAGCCGCTCCATGAGGCGCTGCTTCTGCTCGTCGCGGGAGATGTGCAGCATGACCTTGATGATGCGGGTGCCGGAGTCCGCCACGCGCTTCTCGAAGTCGACGATCGCCCGGTAGCGGCGTTCGATCTCCTCTGCCGGCGCGAGCGCGCGCACCCGCCCGATGAGCACATCCTCATAGTGCGAACGGTCGAAGACGCCGATCTTTCCCTCCGCGGGCAGGCGCTTCTCGATGCGCCAGAGGAAGTCGTGCTGCAGCTCTTCAGAGGTCGGCGCCTTGAACGCGGCGAGCTCGATGCCCTGCGGATCCACACCGCCGACGACGTGCCGGACGATGCCGCCCTTGCCCGCCGAGTCCATCGCCTGCAGCACGAGCAGCACGCTCGCCTGCGCCTCGCCCACCGCGGAGCGCGCGAAGAGCCGCTCCTGCAGGTCGCCCAGCGCGGTGAGCCCGGATGCCAGCGACTCGGCGCCGTCCGCCTTCTTCCCCTGGTACCCGGGCGTGGACTCCGGGTCCACTCCGGCGAGACCTGCGGGCGTGACGCGGAGGACATCGGCGGCCGGGGAAGTCCACCCGGCGGAGTGCTGGCTCATGCCCCCATGATGCCCGAACCGACCCCGCGGCGTGCGAAGCTCAGTCGATACCGCCCCTCACCCCGCGGACGAACGGCGCAGAGCCCCGAATCGACTGAGTTTCACACACGCCGGCCCTGGCACCCCTCCGAAACCCGCCCGGCCCTGGCACCCCGGAGAAACCCGCGGGCTCGGCGCGGCAGATCGGTCAGCGCGCCAGCGGCACCTCGATCAGCTGCGGTCCCGCGATCTCCGCGGACAGCGCACGCTCGAGATCCTCGGGGGTCGCCGCCCGCGCATAGGCCCATCCGTACGCGGCGGCGAGAGGTGCCAGGGCGACGGACTGCGGCGTGTAGAAGGCTCGGTCGAGGTCTTCCGCCGCGGCGGTGCCGGCGACCTCGAGCCCGTCGAAGATCGTCCCTCCCCCGTCGTTGCCCACGACGACCTGGATGCGCGGGGCCGGTTCATCACCGGGCAGCAACAGGGATCCGACGTCGTGCAGGAGCGACAGGTCGCCGAGGAGCACCCGGGTGACTCCCGTGGCACCTGTCCCTTCGGGCGCACGGTCGGCGCAGCCGGCGTCCGCGGCGAGGGCGATGCCGATGCCCGTCGCGATCGTGCCGTCGATGCCGGCCAGCCCGCGGTTGGCGTGCACGCGCACGTCCTTGCCCCTGAGGATCTGGTCCGCCACGCGGACGATCCGGGAGGATCCGAAGAGCAGACGATCCTCGGATCCGGTCGCCGCCCACACCGCCTGCACGAGCGCGGCGCGGTCCAGCGGCCCGTCGATCCCAGCACCAGCACCAGCACCGGCACCAGCACCGGCACCGACGCCGTCCGCGGACAGCGCCTCGGACCCGGTCCACGCGGCCAGCCACGCCTCCGCGCCCGCGCCGGAGTCCGTGCCTGAGCCCGCGCCCATGTCAACCTCTACCGCGCGCGCATCGACCGCGGCGCCGGAGAGGTTCAGCCGCTCGCCGCCGCGACGCACGGCGATCACCTCGAGGTCGGTGCGGCGCAGCAGGGCCGCGACCTCGCGGCTGAGCGTCGGATGCCCGAAGACGATCACGCGCTCGATCCGGTCGGCGAGCACGGTGTCTCGCAGCCGCATGCGGTAGGCGGGGACCACGTGAGCGCCGAAGCGGGAACCGCTCACGATCTCCGCGATCAACGGCCAACCGCCGGCGCCGGCGATCCGCGCGGCGTCGGGACCGGCGTCCGCCCCGGCGACGACGAGCGTGCGCGGGCCCCGGCCGACCCGCAGCGGCTCCCCGGGCGCGGGGCGAGGAGCGGATCCGAGCGCGGCGCGCAGCGGATCCGGCATCGATCCGGACAGGGGTTCGCGCGTGGGCAGGTTCAGGTGCACGGGTCCGGCGACGCCGTCGAGCCCTTCGCCCGGGGCGCCGAGGGCCACGGCCACGGCATCGGCGGCGAGCGCTTCGAAGCGTGCCGGCTCCGTCTCCCCCGGCACAGGGGCGTCGATGCTCGAGCGCGCCCATGGTCGGTACATGCCCGGCTGGGTCGTGGCCTGGTTCGCCCCGATGCCGCGCAGCTCGGGAGGGCGGTCGGCGGTGAGCAGGATCAGCGGCACCCCGGCGTGGAACGCCTCCATCGCCGCGGGCAGGTATCCGGCGGCGGCGGTGCCCGAGGTGCACAGGACGGCCGCGGGCACGCCGGATCCGCGGCCGAGGCCCAGGGCGGTGAACCCGGCGACGCGCTCGTCGATCCGTACGTGCACGCGCACGGATCCGGACCGGGCGAGGGCGACCGCGGCGAGCGCGAGCGCCTGGGAGCGCGAGCCGGGCGACAGCACGATGTCGCGGACGCCGTGCGCGACAAGGCTGCTCAGCAGGCGCACAGCGGCCTCGGACGCGGGAGACGCAGCGGGCGAAGGAGCAGGAGACCCCTCACGCCCTGCGGACCCCGCCGCCGCGGCGATGGGATCCGCAGAGGGCGGCGCCGTCACGGGCGCGGGCCGGGGGTGTCGGTGTCGCCGCGGTCGTCGAAACGGGAAAGCTCTTCCTGGAGCTCCCGGATCAGCCGCTCCTGCTCGGCAGCGCTGATCCGGTCGGCGGGCCGAGCGGCAGGATCGACGTCGTCGAGCGGCAGGTAGCGCTCCTGATCCGCGGTGCGGCCGCGCCGGGTGCGCCCGATCGTGAACCACAGCAGGCCGCCGATCACGGGAAAGAGGACGACGATCGCGATCCACACGCTTTTGGGCACCCCGCGGTGCCGGCTCGCCGGCTGCACGATGCAGTCGACGATGCTGAACACCCAGAAGACCGCGGCCAGGAAACCGCCGATCACAAGGAAACGTGCCACCCTCCCAGTGTAGGCATGCCTGCGGCCCGCGAATCCGCCCCGCTGCACTCCGCAGAACCCGCGGACCGGGCATCACCATAGGGGCCTCACAGCGCGTGCCGAACGCGCCCTCCTAGACTGAAGGCGTGAAACTTCCTCCCCTGCTCGTGTACTCGGTGCTGCGCCTGCTGGCGTTCCTCGTGCCGCTGGGGATCCTGTGGTTCTTCTTCCCCATCTTCCGGGAGTTCTGGTGGCTGGCGGCCCTGTTCGCCGCGCTCATCGGCATCAGCATCTCGCTGCTGTTCCTGCGCAACCCGCTCTCCGACGCGTCGCGTGCGATCTACGAGAAGCGCTCGTCGAAGGTCGCATCCGCCCCCTCCGATGAGGACATCGAGGATGCCGAGGCTCCCGCCGCCGACGGGGCGGACCTGAACGGGACGGACCCGAACGGATCCGACGCGAACGGCTCGGGATCGAACGGATCCGGCGACGCCGGCTCCCGCCACGCGGCCTGACCGCCGGCGACCGCCGGCCCCGCCGGCCGGCGAACGCGACGCGCGCAGGTCTGCTCAGTCGCGGGCGAACGTCACGTGCACGATGCCGCTCTCGGAGACCTCGCTCGTGACCGCGTAGTCGCTCTCGAGCCCGCGCAGATCCGCCCACAGATTCTTGCCTCGCCCGAGCAGGATCGGCGTGATCCCGACGTGCAGGCGGTCGACGAGCCCCGCGGCCAGGAACGAGCGCACCGTATCGACGCCGCCGCCGATGCGCACGTCCGCACCTGCGGCCGCCGACGTCGCGAGGGCGAGCACCTCCTCCGGCGCGGCATCGAGGAAGCGGAACTCGGTGCCGTTGGCGAACGAGATGGGCGCGCGGCCCGTGCTGCGCGTCAGCACGAACACCGGGCAATGGAACGGCGGCTCCTCGCCCCACCAGCCGCGCCACTCCGCGTCGTCGGGGAAGTTGTGCAGCCCGAACATGCCCGCGCCCATGATCTCCGCGCCGATGTTCTCGAAGTACGCGGCGCCGTAGCGGTCATCGACGCCGGTCGCGCCGCCGGACGGATCGCCCAGCACGCGCTCGCGGAACGTGCGCGTGGCCGTGTACGCGGCCACGAGACGGCCCCAGTCCTCGCCGAACGGGTTCTGCGGGGTCTGATCGGTCGTCGTGGCGTATCCGTCGAGCGAGATGTTGAGGTCGGCGCGAACGGCCATGTGCGGTGTCCTTGCTGGTAGCGGGTGGGAGGAATCAACCGCGAAGCGGGTTCGAGTCCTTGCCATCGAGCCAGAGCGTATCGCTCGCATCTCGGTGCACGCCATCGGTGCCGACGTGCTTCGTGCTGATGGACGGGCCCTTCGTGATCACGTGCACGATCGCCATGCCGTGACCGCGCCCGAGGTCGTACTCGGTCTTCAGCCACTCGAGGATCGGCGTCGCCTTGGTGTCGGGGCGAAGCCCTGCGCGGCGGCGAGGTCGATGATCTGACGAGGGGTGAGGCCGGTCTTCGTCTCGACGGCGTCGAGATATGCCTGGAAGGACATGTTCTTCTCCTTGGGGTCAGTCGACCACGGTCTGGATGATGACGGCGGAGGCGTGAATGCCGATCAGTCGCATTGTGCCGGATCCCGCGTTCTCGAAGCGATGCGGCACGAAAGCGGGGCCGGTGATCGTGTCGCCCGCGGTCGCCGTGATGGTGCGGTCGCCGACCGTGAACGCAGCGTCGCCCTCCAGCACGACCCAGGTCTCCGGATAGGGGTGCCAGTGCAGCAGGGATCCCTGCCCCGGCTGGTTGTCGACGTAGAAGTACGAGACGCCGGCGCCGTGCTCGGCGCCTTCGAAGCGTCGTCCATTGCCGGTGCCGAGGCGGATCTCCTCGGGGGCGACGACCGCGATGTCGGGGGCGATGCTGCTCATGATCTGGTCCTCTCGGTGGGGGTGCTCCCACTCTCGCGGGGGTGTCGTTCGCGTCGTAGAGTTTCGATGTGGATCGAAACATGGAGGGCGTGGAGTGGGAGCACCATCGCGTCGACTTCCGGCTCAGTCCCGGTGACATCCAGGCTGTGCGATTCGGCATCTCCCCCGGGCACGAACTCGCGCACGCGGTCCGCGTGCTGCTGCGCCCCGAGCAGTACCCGCTCGCGTGGGGATGGCTGAAGGAATTCCGCGGTCGGGTCCCGCGTGAAGCATTCGGCGTACTCGCACAGGTGATCGGCGCCGACGGCTACATGCCGGACTTCCTCACCACGACCGCCCGCTGGGACCTCACCCCCGACGAAGAGCTCGCGGCGATCAGATCCGCTCCCGTCGCCGGCATGCGCGTGGACCTGGGAAAGATGGTCGTGCGCTCCTCCGGTCGGCGACAGGAGGCTCTGCGCCGCATGCGGGACCGTCCGGAACGGGCCCGCACCGTCATCGCCGATGCCTGGGCCGAGGTCTGGGAGAGCGCGATGGCCCCGGTCTGGCCGCAGCTGGAGCGGATCCTGCGCGCGGACGTCGCAGAGCGGTCCCGCAGCGTCGCGACCGAGGGGCTCGCCGCGATGGCCTCCGGCATCCACCCCTGGGTGAGCTGGGGCGACGGATCCGTGCGGGTGCGACTGCGCCGGCACAGCGAAGACGTCGACTGCCGTGGCAGCGGGCTGGTGCTGGTCCCCTCCGTGATGTCCTCCTGGGGCTGCATGGTGATCACGGAGCAGCCCGCTCAGCCGACGCTGTACTACCCCGCCCGCGGCGTGACCGCCGGCTGGGCTAGGGACGCCGACGACCTCGTGCACGCGCTCGGGGCGCTGGTCGGCCCTGTCCGCGCAGGCATCCTGCTCGCCGCGCACGTGCCGCGCACGACCACCCGCGTGGCGGAGGAGGCGGGGATCGCCGTGTCCACCGCCTCGCACCACCTCACGGTCCTGCGCGACGCCGGCCTGATCGCGAGCACGCGCGACGGGGCGCGGATGATGCACCTGCGCAGCCCGCTCGGCGAGGCGCTCGTCGGCGCCGCGCTCTGACTCTCGGGCCGTCGGGCGCCCTTCGTCTCGCGGAGACTCGCACTGAGCGAGCGCAGCGAGTCGAAGTGTCGCTCAGGGACCGGTCCATGGATCGGTCCCTGAGCGAGGAGCGCAGCGACGAGACGAAGGGCGCTCAACGACCCCGGTCGAGCACGACGAGCTCCTGGGTCGCGCGGGTCATCGCGACGTAGCGGTCCACCGCGCCCTCGATGCCCTCGCCGAAGGACTCCGGATCCACGAGCACGACGAGGTCGAACTCGAGTCCCTTCCCGGTCACCGGCGTGCGGAACCGCACCCGCGGATCAGGGTAGGGCCGGTCGTCGCCGATCACGCAGGCGATGCCGTCGTCGTGCGCCGCGAGCCAGGCGGCAAGGATCCCGTCGCGGTCCGCGGGCGTCGCATGGCGCACGGGGACCCCGCTCGCGCGTACCGAGATCGGCACGTTCGCGTCGGGCAGGGCGGCGCGGATCACGGGTTCGGCCTCGGCCATGACCTCCTCGGGCGTGCGGTAGTTGATGCGCAGCGACGCCTGCTCGATGCGCCGCAGGCCGACCCGCTCCAGCCGCTCGGTCCACGACTCGCGGAACCCGTGCCTCGCCTGCGCCCTGTCGCCCACGATCGTGAGGCTCTGCGACGGCACGCGACGCAGCAGCATCGCCCACTCGGCGTCGCTGAGCTCCTGCGCCTCGTCGACGATCACGTGCGCGAACGGACCGGCGAGCGCATCGGAGTCGAGGCGCGGCAGAGCGGCCTCGTCCTGCAGCATCGCGCGCACACCCGCGCTCTCGTCGCCGAAGAAGAACCCGGTGATCGCGCTCTCCTTGTCGTCGTCCGCGGCGAGCAGCTCGTCCAGCACCCGGTCGCGCTGCTCCCGTTCCTCTGCGGTCACCGCCTCCTGCCGTCGTCGCCGCCGCGCTCCCTCGGGATCGCCGGTGAGCGAGCGGGCCGCGTCGAGCAAAGGCAGATCCTGGCGCGTCCACGCCCTGGCGTCCTCCCGCCGCAGCGCCGCCCGTTCGTCATCGGCGAGCCAAGGCGCGCAGATGCGCCGGTACGCCGGGGTCGACCAGAGATCGGCGACGACGCCGGCCGGGTCCAGCACGGGCCAGGCCGCCACGAACGCGCGCTGCAGCGCGTCGCTCTGCCGCAGGGCACGATCGAGCTGCCGCGGCGGCACGTCCTCATCGGCGTTGTCCTCCACGAGGGCGCCGATCAGCGTCTCCCACACGACGTCCCTCGCGTCGTTGTGCGGAGTGCCGGGCTCCGGCGCGTCGAAGGCCTCGGTCCACACGGCCGGCTCGACGATCACGTCGCGCCACGGCGTCTCCACGAACAGCCGCGCGCTCGGGGCATGTTCGTGATAGCGGACCGCGGCGGTCACCGCGTCGAGCAGGCGCGCGTCCGACTTCAGCGTCCTCGCGAGCGGATCCCGCTCGTCCGGCATGCGGTCGCCTGCCCGCCCCTCCCTGACCAGATCCGACAGCGTGCACACCCGGACGCTGTCCTCGCCGAGCCCCGGCAGCACGTCCTCGATGTATGCGAGGTAGGGCTGGTGCGGGCCGATGAACAGGATCCCGCCGTGGCCGAGCCGCTGCTCGGCGTGCATCAGGTAGGCGGCCCGGTGCAGCGCGACGACCGTCTTGCCCGTGCCGGGTCCGCCGTCCACGACGAGAGGCGCGCGGGACGAGGCCCGGATGATCGCGTCCTGGTCCGCCTGGATCGTGCTGAGCACATCGCGCATCCGAGGCGAGCGCGAGGCTCCCAGACTGGCGATGAATGCGGACTGATCGTCGAGCGCAGCCGCCCCCTCGAGCCCCTCGGGGTCGAACACCTCGTCCCAGTAGTCGGTGATGCGTCGCGAGGTCCAGCGGTACCGGCGGCGGCTGATCAGGCCCTCCGGATCCGCATGCGTCGCGGCGAAGAACGGCTCGGCCGCGGGCGCCCGCCAGTCGACGAGCAGGCGTCGCCCTTCGGAGTCGGACAGCCCGATGCGCCCGATGTAGACGGTCTCGGGTCCGGCCGCGCCGTCGGCGGCCGCGGCGTCGGCGGCCGCCGCGTCCTGCGCGTCGCCGGCGACGACCATACGGCCGAGGCACAGGTCGACGCCGAACCGGCGCAGCAACTGCAGCCGCGAGCTGGAGCGATGGATCTCGAGGTCGCGATCGAGCGCCTCCTGCCCCAGCCGGGCGGCGGCGGCGCGGAGCCGGACGAGTCTCTCCTCCAGGGCCGCGATCTCCTCGGCGAGGCGGCTGCGGACCGCGATGAGGTGGGCGTCGTCGTCGGCGATGAGCGTCGGAGCCGCCTTGCGGGAGAGCGCGGGCGGCAGGGCGAAGACCGACGGCGACCACGAGGGGGTCTGCGGGTCGGTGACGAGGGCGGTGACAGGGGTGGATTCAGGGCGCACGGATCCTCCGATTCCTGGGCGAAACCACACAGTCTGCCCCTGCAGGGGGGCCTTGCCGCAAGCCCCACCCCCGCTGATACCCTGGAACCACAGGGAGCGGTCCGCACGGATCCGCTCCCTTTTCGTCATCCCACCCGCTCAGGTCGCACTTTCGGCGCCAAAATGGCGGCCGGAAGAGCGGAAACTGCGACCTGAGCGCCCGCAATGAGCCCCGGACGCCGACGAGCACGCCGGGATAGCATCGAAGGTGCTCTGCGCCGCCTCGGCGGTCGCGCACCCGCCCCGGAAGGATCCTCATGTCCCACGTCGCCTCCGCTCGCACGCACGTCGAGGATCTGGCCGACTATGTCGCCGCTTCGCCGTCCAGTTACCACGCGGCGGAGGAGGTCGCCCGGCGCCTCGAGGAGCAGGGCTTCACCCGCCTCGACGAGACCGAGGCCTGGCCCGCGCAGGCCGGCGGCCGCTTCGTGATCGTGCGCGACGGCGCGGCCATCGCCTGGGTCGTGCCGGCGGGAGCCACCGCCACCACTCCGACGCACGTGCTCGGCGCCCACACCGACTCCCCCGGCTTCAAGCTCAAGCCGCGTCCGACCACCGGCGCCAAGGGCTGGCTCCAGGCGGCCGTCGAGGTGTACGGCGGGCCGCTGCTGAACTCGTGGCTCGACCGCGAGCTGCGCCTCGCCGGACGGCTCGCGCTCGCGGACGGCCGCGTCGTTCTCGCCGCGACGGGACCGCTGCTGCGGCTGCCGCAGCTCGCGATCCACCTCGACCGCGGCGTGAACAACGGTCTCGCACTCGACAAGCAGAACGAGACGCAGCCCGTGTGGGGTCTCGGCGACCCCGAGGAGGCCGACCTGCTCGCCGAGCTGGCCGACGCGGCTGGGGTCGATCCGCAGGAGATCCGCGGTTTCGACGCCGTCGTCGCCGACAGCGCGCGCGGAGCCGTATTCGGCAAGGACGACGCGTTCTTCGCGAGCGGGCGCCTGGACGACCTCGCCTCCGTGCACGCCGGCGTCGTCGCGCTCGGCGAGATCTCGGCGCACGGCGACCCGCACGCGATCGCGGTGCTCGCGGCGTTCGACCACGAGGAGCTCGGATCCGGTTCCCGCTCCGGCGCCGCCGGCCCGATCCTCCAGGACGTGCTCGAGCGCGTCTATGCGGGCCTCGGCGCCGACGCCGTCGACGTGCATCGCGCGTACGCGGCGTCGTGGTGCCTGTCCAGCGACGTGGGCCACTCGGTGCACCCCAACTACGCCGGCAAGCACGACCCGGTCGTGCAGCCGGTCCTCGGATCCGGCCCGATCCTGAAGATCAACGCGAACCAGCGCTACGCCACGGACGCGGTGGGCGCCGCCGCCTGGCACCGCTGGTGCGACGCCGCCGGCGTCGTGACGCAAGAGTTCGTCTCGAACAACGACGTGCCCTGCGGATCCACGATCGGCCCGATCACCGCGACCCGCCTCGGGATCCGCACGGTCGACGTCGGAATCCCGATCCTGTCGATGCACTCCGCGCGCGAGCTCGCCGGCGTCAGCGACCTGCACGACCTCACCGCCGTCGCGAAGGCGTTCTTCGCAGGCTGAGCCGGTACCCCGGCCCTTCGTCTCGTCGCTGCGCTCCTCGCTCAGGGACCGGATCGGCCACCGGTTCCTGAGCGAGCGCAGCGAGACGAAGGACGCTCAGGGACCGGCTGGCACCCGGTTCCTGAGCGAGCGCAGCGAGACGAAGGACGCTCAGGGACCGACCGGCCACCGGTTCCTGAGCGAGCGCAGCGAGACGAAGGGTCAGCGCATCGTGTCCAGGATCCCGACCAGATCCTCGAACGTCGTCAGCGGGTTGAGGATCGCGAAGCGCGTGTTCGTGCGGCCGGCGTGCGAGCTCGGCACGACGAGCGCGCGCTGGGTCTGCAGCAGTTCGTCGGACCAGCGGTCGTAGTCGGCGCGCTCCCAGCCCTCGCGCTCGAACACGACGACCGACAGCTGCGGGTCGCGCACCAGGCGCAGCTCCGGACGGGAGGCGATCTCGTCGGCGATCCGGCGCGTGAGCGACAGCGTCGCCGAGACGGCGGTGCGGTACGCGTCCACGCCGTAGGTCGCGAGCGAGAACCACAGCGGCAGGCCGCGCGGGCGCCGAGTCAGCTGGATCGAGTAGTCCGACGGGCTGAACTCGGAGGACGCGGTGAGGGTGTCCAGGTACTCCGCGTGCTGGGTGTGCGCGAGGCGGCCGTCCTCGGGGTCGCGGTACAGCAGCGCGCAGCAGTCGAACGGCGCGTAGAGCCACTTGTGCGGATCCACGATGAGCGAGTCGGAGCGCTCCACGCCCGCGAACCACTCCCGCGCCTCGGGCGCGAGCATCGCGGTGAGGCCGTAGGCGCCGTCGATGTGCAGCCAGAAGTCGAACTCGTCCTTGAGCGCCGCGATCCCGGCGATGTCGTCGACGATGCCGAAGTTCGTGGATCCGGCCGTGGCGACCACGGCGAACGCGGCCTCGCCGTGCTCCTCGAGCGCCTCGCGCACGGCATCGGCGCGCAGTCTGCCGTCCGGCCCTGCGGGCACGGCGACGACGTCCACGTCCATGATCTTCGCGGCGGACTTGTTCGAGGAGTGCGCCTCGATGCTGCACACGAGCTTCCACCGCGCGGGCAGAGGCCGGCCGGCCTCGGTCAGGCGACGCGCGGCGCGGTCTCGCGCGGCGGCGAGCGCCGACAGGTTGCCGATCGTGCCGCCCTGCACGAACACGCCGCCGGCGGTCGCGGGCAGGCCGAACTCGGCCGCGAGGAACGCGAGCACCTCGTTCTCGGCATGCACGGCACCGGCGCCCTCGAGCCAGCTGCCGCCGTAGAGTCCGGAGGCGGAGACCACGAGGTCGAACGCGATCGATGCGACGGTCGGTGCGGTCGGGATGAACGACAGGTACGCGGGGTGGCTCGTGGTGAGGCTGGCAGGGGCGAGGATGTGCTCGAACACGCTCAGCGCGCGCTGGGCGCCGAGCCCCTGGTCGGTGATGGTCGTGCCGACCAGGCGGCGCAGCTCGGCTTCGGGCTGCGGCTTGTCGAGCGGCACATCCGTGGCGAGCATCCGGCGACGGGAGTAGTCGAGCACGGCATCGACGATCGCGGCGGATTCGGGCGAGGCGGCATGCATGCGCGCGGCGTCCATGAAGGATCCTTCCGACCCGGAAGCCGACGGGCGCCCGGCGACGAGCAGAGTGCCGCGCCGGATCAACGGGTCGGCGATATCGTACCGCGTCGCCCCGAGCCCGCCACAGTGCCTGAGAGGACCGCAGGACCGCTGATCGCGCCGCGGGACGGGGGCGCTCAGGGCACCGAATTCCGGGCGGAGCGCCCACACGATCGCAACCCCTGCCAGGATGAAGCCATGTCCGCCGATTCCCAGCCCGGATCCGCCGCCCTCATCGAGCGGCGTGGCATCGAGATCGTCCCCGAGTCCGAGCGCACCGCGCGCCCCCGCGACCTGTTCTGGCCATGGTTCGCTGCGAACGTCTCAGTGTTCGGCATGTCCTACGGATCCTTCCTGCTCGGGTTCGGGATCTCGCTGTGGCAGGCGACGGTCGTCGCGGCCATCGGCATCATCGTGTCGTTCGCGCTGTGCGGACTCATCGCGATCGCCGGCAAGCGCGGATCCGCACCGACCATGGTGCTCTCCCGGGCCGCGTTCGGCGTGCAGGGGCAGAAGATCCCCGGCATCGTCTCGTGGCTGACCTCGATCGGCTGGGAGACGTCGCTCACGATCACCGCCGTGCTCGCGACCACGACCGTGTTGCACGCGCTCGGGTGGGTCGGCGCCGACGGCGACGTCGCGGTGCACCTCATCGCGACCGTGCTCGTCGCGGCGCTCATCGTGGGCGCGTCCGTGCTCGGCTACCACACGATCATGAAGCTGCAGTCGGTGCTCACCTGGCTGACCGGGGCGTTCACGGTCCTGTTCCTCATCCTCACGGTCAACAGCATCGACTGGACCAAGGCGTTCGCGCATCCGGACGGCACGCTCGCCCAGACGATCGGCGCGCTGGTGATGGTGATGACGGGCTTCGGGCTCGGCTGGATCAACATCGCCGCCGACTGGTCGCGCTACCAGAAGCGCACGGCGTCCGACACCCAGATCGTCGCCTGGAACACGATCGGCGGATCCGTCGCTCCCATCGTGCTGGTGTTCTTCGGCCTGCTGCTGGCGGGCTCTGACGACAAACTCAGCGCCGCGGTCGCCGCCGACCCGATCGGCGCGCTCGCGACCCTGCTGCCGACGTGGGCGCTGTTCCCGTTCCTCATCGTCGCGATCCTCACCCTGGTCTCGGGAGCGGTGCTCGGCATCTACTCGTCGGGCCTCACGCTGCTGAGCCTGGGCATACGGATCCCCCGGCCCGCGGCCGCGGCGGTCGACGGCGTCATCCTCACGATCGGCACGATCGTGGTGGTGTTCTTCGCGCAGAACTTCATCGGTCCCTTCCAGTCGTTCCTCATCACGCTCGGCGTTCCGATGGCGGCCTGGGCCGGGATCCTGATCGCCGACATCCTGCGCCGGAAGAAGGACTACGACGACGAGGCGCTCTTCGACGCGCGCGGACGCTACGGCGCCTGGGACGGCGTCTCGATCGGCACGCTCGTCGTCGCGTCGGTCATCGGCTGGGGCTTCGTGATCAACAACTTCGCCGACGCCGCACCGTGGAACAACTGGCAGGGCTACTTCCTCGGCGTGATCGGCGGCAAGGACGGCGAGTGGGCCTACGCCAACCTCGGCGTCTTCTTCGCGCTCGTGCTGGGCTTCGTGGTGGCCTGGTTCGCCCGCGCCGGGAGGATCCGCCGCCAGGAGCAGGCATGACGCCGACGTCTCCGGGGGCCGCGTCCGAGGCCAGGGCGCCTCTCGCGCAGCCCGATGAGCCCTGGCTCGTCGTGATCGACCCGCAGCACATCTTCGCGGCGCCGGATTCTGCATGGGGATCCCCGATGTTCCCGGCGGCCTTCGAGAACATCCGCCGTCTCGCCGATGCCGCAGCGGGCAGGGTGCTCGTGACCCGTTGGCTGCCCACCGCGGATCGGAGCACGTCGTGGGGCGACTACTTCGCGGCCTGGCCCTTCGCGGACCGGCCGGCTGACGACCCGCTCTACGACCTCGTGCCCGAGGCGCGGAGCCTCTCTCCCCATCCGACGCTCGACTTGCCCACGTTCGGCAAGTGGGGTCCGGAGCTGGAGGGGCTCCTGGGGTCTGCCCCCGTCGTGCTCGCCGGCGTCTCGACGGACTGCTGCGTGATCTCGACCGCGCTGGCCGCCGCCGACGCGGGAGCGCGCGTCACGATCGCGGCCGACGCGTGCGCAGGTTCGGATCCGGCCAATCACGCCGCCGCCATCCAGGTCATGTCCCTCTACCCGCCCCAACTCACCGTCGCCGACACCCCCGCCGCCCTCCGAATCCTGCACCCCTGACCCCACCGCCCCCTCGCCCGCGAGCCCCTCGTCCGCGAGCCCCTTTTCCGCGAGACCGAACCTGCGTCGCGAGACAGCGGATCTGATCGGCGGTTTCGGGACGCGGGTTCGGTCTCGCGGTCACGGGGAGCCGTCCGGCGCGGTGCGCGTCCGGCGGGGCGGGGGCGGGGGCGGGGCTCAGCCCAGGACGGCGGCGACCGTGCGGCGCGCGAGCGCGGCGCGGTCTTCCGGCGCCCACTTCACGAGGGAGTGCGCGTTCATCCCGTCCACGGTCGCGAGCAGGAGCCACGCCGCGCCCTCGGCCCGTTCCGCGGAGATCTCCTCTGCAGCGACCCCGTCGACGACGATCCTTTCGAGGTCCTGCTGCCAGAGGTCCATCTCGAGCCGCACCCGGGCGGCGAGCTCGTCGTTGCGCGCGCCCGCCGCCCAGGCCTGCACCCAGACCAGGGTCACATCGTCGCGATCGCCGTCGAGCAGCGTCTCTACGATGCGGGTGATCCGCGGACGAAGGCCCGTGCCGGCGCGACCGACGGCGACGACCTCCTCGCGCTCCGCCCCGACGATCGCACCGAAGACCTCGGCGACGAACGCGTCCATGCTCGGCCGGTAGTGGGCGACCAGGGCCGGCGTCACACCTGCGGCCGCGGCCACCGTGCGCACGGTGAGTCCGGCGATCCCCCCCTGACGTGCGAGGGCCACCGCCGCGTCGAGGATCGCCCTCTCCCGCTGCTCCGGCGGCATCCGCTTCGACCGTGGGGTTGACGAGGTGCTCATGGGGATATACCGTATCGCTAGTTGGCCGCTTGTTCAATAAGCCCGACGAACCCGATCCGAGGAGCACCGATGCCCTGGCTGATGCCCAGCGAGACCGCCCGACACGACCGCGTCTGGATGGCCTTCCCTGCCGAGGGCGAGACCCTCGGCGACACCGACGCGCTCCGTGAGGAGGGCTATGCCACCTGGACCGCGGTGGCGCACGCCGTCTCCGAGTTCACTCCGGTGTCGATCCTCGTGGATCCGAGCGAGCTCGCCCGCGCCCGGCGCATGCTGTCGTCCGACGTGACGATCCTCGAGGCGCCGGTCGACGAGTTCTGGATGCGCGATGCAGGTCCCACGTTCGTCGTAGACCCGGAGCGCCCCGGCGCCCTCGGCGCCGTGGACTGGGTCTTCAACGGCTGGGGCGCCCCGGCCTGGGCGCGCTGGCACGACGCGGCGCAGCACGCGCGGATCATCGCGGCCGAGGCGGGTGCCGAGCTCATCAGCTCCGCTCTCGTGAACGAGGGAGGCGGGATCCACGTCGACGGCGAGGGCACCGTCCTGCTCACCGAGACCGTGCAGCTCGACCCGCGGCGCAACCCCTATCTCGACAAGCAGCGCGTCGAGGCCGAGATGCTCCGCACGATCGGCGCAACGAAGGCCATCTGGCTGCCCCGCGGCCTGACGCGCGACTACGACAACTTCGGCACGAACGGCCACGTCGACATCGTCGCCGCGATCTCGTCCCCTGGACGGATCCTCCTGCACGCGCAGCAGGATCCCGGGCATCCCGACTTCGAGGTGTCCGCCGCACTGCGCGCGCACCTGGCCACGCAGACGGACGCCGCGGGCCGTCCGTTCGAGCTCGTCGATCTGCCGGCTCCGTCGACGCTGCGCGACGAGGAGGGCTTCGTGGACTGGAGCTACGTCAATCACCTCGTCACGAACGACGGCGTCATCGCGTGCGGGTTCGGTGACGACGTCGCCGACACGCGCGCCAGGGACGTCCTCTCCGAGGCGTACCCCGGCCGCCGTGTCGTGACCGTCGATGCCCGCCCGCTCTTCGACCGCGGCGGCGGCGTGCACTGCATCACCCAGCAGCAGCCCTCCCTCGGCCGCTGAGGTTCCCGCGGCACCCGCCTCGTACCTGGCGGGCGCCGCGGCCTCGGATCGCCCGAACCGCATCCACCATCGCCCTGCCTCGCGCAGCGACCGAGCCCCCGAAGGACAGTCCATGTTCGACGTCGTCGAGACCCCCATCGCACGCCTGCGTGAAGCCCTGGAGACCGGCGAGACCACGGCCGTCGAGCTCGTCGACGCCTATCTCGCCCGCATCGACGCCTACGACGGCGCCGGCTCCGAGACCGCGCTGAACGCGGTCGTGGTGCACAACCCCGAGGCGCGTGGCGAGGCCGAGGCGGCCGACGCCCGGCGCGCCCGCGGCGAGGTCCTCGGCCCGCTCGACGGGATCCCGTACACCGCGAAGGACAGCTACCTCGTGCGAGGGCTCACCGCCGCCGCGGGCTCCCCCGCCTTCGCCGAGCTCGTGGCCCAGCGCGACGCGTTCACGATCGAGCGTCTCCGTGCAGGCGGCGCGATCTGCCTCGGCCTCACGAACATGCCGCCCATGGCGAACGGCGGCATGCAACGTGGCGTGTACGGCCGCGCGGAGAGCCCCTACAACGCCGCGTTCCTCACCGCGCCGTTCGCGTCCGGGTCCTCGAACGGATCCGGCACCGCCACCGCAGCGAGCTTCGCGGCGTTCGGCCTCGGCGAGGAGACGTGGTCGAGCGGGCGCGGGCCCGCGACCAACAACGCGCTGTGCGCTTACACCCCGTCGCGCGGCGTGATCTCGGTGCGCGGCAACTGGCCGCTCGTTCCGACCATGGATGTCGTCGTTCCGCACGCACGCACGATGTCCGATCTGCTCGAGATCCTCGACGTGATCGTCGCCGACGATGTCGAGACCCGTGGCGATTTCTGGCGCGCTCAGCCGTGGATCGCCCTGCCCGCCTCCTCGGCCGTCCGCCCCGCTGCGTATCCCGCCCTCGCCGCGGACGCGGCCGCGGCGCTGGCCGGGAAGCGGATCGGGATCCCCCGCATGTACATCAACGCCGATCCCGACGCGGGCACGGCCGAGCGTCCCGGCATCGGCGGACCGACCGGGCAGCGCATCGACACGCGCGCGTCGGTCATCGACCGCTGGGAGCAGGCCAGAGCGGATCTGGAGCGCGCGGGCGCCGAGGTCGTGGCGGTCGACTTCCCGGTCGTCACGAACTACGAGGGCGACCGTCCCGGCGCCCCCACGATCGCCACCCGCGGACTCGTTACGCCGGCGTACCTGCGCCGCGAGATCGTGGACCTGTCGGCATGGGGCTGGCAGGACTTCCTCGACGCGAACGGGGATCCGCAGCTGCGCAGCCTCGCCGACGTCGAAGGCGCGACGATCTTCCCCCACCCGGCCGGCGCTCTGCCCGACCGCTATACGGGCTTCGACGACGACATCGCCGAGTACCCGGACTGGGTGCGCCAGCATCCCGACGCGACGATCACGTCGATCCCCGAGCTCGAGGAGGGACTGACCGGTCTCGAGGAGACGCGCAGGATCGACCTCGAGCAGTGGATGGACGAGCTCGGCCTCGACGCCGTCGCCTTCCCTGCGGTCGCCGATGTCGGTCCCGCGGACATGGACGTCAACCCCGCCTCCGCAGACCTCGGCTGGCGCAACGGCACCTGGATCGCGAACGGCAACCTGCCGATGCGCCACCTCGGGATCCCGAGCGTGACGGTGCCGATGGGCCTCATGGCCGACATCGGGATGCCGATCGGGCTCACCTTCATCGGCCGCGCCTATGACGACACGGCGCTGCTGCGGCTCGGCGCAGGCTTCGAGGCGATCGGCGCGGACGGGGACCGCCGCACGGCGCCGCCACGGACGCCCCGGCTCTGAGCACGCCTCGCCGTCGCGACCGTCGCAACTCGACCACGGCGAAGTGTGTCGGCGCATTTCACCGCCGCTACCACCCCTCACACGCCCGGACGTAGCCTGATCGGACCGATCCTGTGAGGAGACCATCGTGACCACGCCCCGCACCCCCCTTTCGCCCCTTCCGGTGCGTGAGGCTGCGGCGTGCATGTGCGCTCACGGCGACGTCTGCTCGTCTTTCGCTCCGGGGCATGCTCTGCACCTGATCCAGGCGCGTCTCGCCGCCGCGACGACCGCGGGCTGGACCGACGCGCTCGTCTCGGGCGTCGACCGCGCCGCGGGCATCGTCGACGTCACCACGCTCGACGGCGAGACGCTCACGCTGTGGAACGCCGGCGGCGCCGCCCTCGAGGTCGAGCCGGGGCAGCCCGTCGCCGTGCACACCCGTTGGGACGTGCTCGCGATCGGCGCCCTGCGCTACAACGTCGCCCGCCACTGACTCCGGAAGGCGCCCTTCGTCTCCGCGACGGAGACGAAGGGCGCGCTCACGGCTACGCGCCGAGCTCTCGAAGGAAGCCCTGCACGTGCTGCTGCAGGCGCAGGATCCGCTGCGCGCGCACTGCTTCGCGGTCGAAGCCCTCGTAGGCGAGCGCCGGCAAGCGCCGCACGTTCGCCGAGCAGCCGAAGTTCGCGCAGATCAGCACGCCCAGGGTGTCGCCGTTGCGGCCCGCGGGGCCGACCTTGCGCGCGGCGAAGAACTGAACGTCGTTGCGCAGCGTCACGTCCTCGCACCACGAGCACTGTGCGCGGGCCAGAGTGCGCTGCTCGGCCTGCTGCAGCATCACCGCGACCGGCGAGCCCTCGTCGCGGTGCACGGCGACGTACGCCCGTCGTGGCATCTTCGGGTCGGACCACCCGAGGAAATCGAGTGCCGAGAAGTCGATCCGGGCGAACTCGGGCGGCAAGGTCACGGAGGAGGCCTCCTTGCGGGAGGTGTTGCGGAAGGAGGCGCGAAGGGCGCGCTCGTCGATGGGAAGCATGACGTACTCTCTGTGCGGTGTCAGATCGCCTGCGGAGGGCAAGCGGGAGAGGCGGCAGCCGAATGCAGCCGGAGGATGACCCGCGGAACACTCACGCGGGCGCGACGATCGGGCCGGCAGGAGAACCCACCGGCAGGAGCGTCAGCCTCTGTCACCGGCGCGGAATGCGCCAGCGACCTCCTTCGACACCGAACGGGTGCCTCGAACAACGAGCATGCTTCGATCCTAGGCCAACCGCAGCGGGAGGCGGCTGGGAGCCTGCGCAGTGCTCAGGCCGCCACCATGGAGTCGCGCATCGCCATGCAGGCGTCCATGCACGCCTTGCACGCGGCAGCACACATCCGGCACACGTCGCTGTGAGCCTCGTGCTTCATGCACATGTCCATGCAGAGCTGGCACATCGCCATGCACGCGTCCAGCATCGACATCATGACCGCGGGCGTCATCCCCTGCATACGCATCATCGCGCGCATCATGGTGTTGCACATGTCCGCGCAGTTCATGCAGGCCGGAGAACAGTCCATCATCTGGGTCGCGCAGACCGTGCAGGCCTGCTCGCACGCCGAACACGCATCCATGCACGCCTGCATGAGCGCCATGTCCATCGCCTGCATGCCGGGCATCATGTCCATGCTCTTCATCGAGTCCATCATCATCGAGTCCATCTCGCGCTCCTTCGTCCACCGGGGAAGGCGGGCGAACGGCCCGTCTGACGCCCAGATTAGTCCCGCGCGGCCGCCGCGTCGATGGCGAACCTCGAGGCAGAAAGGCCACCCTGCGTTGGGTGGCCTTTCTGTTAAAGGAAGTCCGGCGGTGTCCTACTCTCCCACAGGGTCCCCCCTGCAGTACCATCGGCGCTGTGAGGCTTAGCTTCCGGGTTCGGAATGTGACCGGGCGTTTCCCTCACGCTATGGCCGCCGAAACACTATTGACGTGTCTCGAACAAGCACAAACGTAATGTTTGTTATGTTCGCGGTTTCGACCGTACGTCGAGAACCACAAAGTGGACGCAAGCACCAAGAACGGTGTGTTATCAAGTCATCGGCTTATTAGTACCAGTCAGCTGCACGTGTTGCCACGCTTCCACATCTGGCCTATCAACCCAGTAGTCTGGCTGGGAGCCTCTCACCCGAAGGTATGGAAGTCTCATCTTGAGGCCGGCTTCCCGCTTAGATGCTTTCAGCGGTTATCCATCCCGAACGTAGCTAACCAGCGGTGCTCCTGGCGGAACAACTGGCACACCAGAGGTTCGTCCAACCCGGTCCTCTCGTACTAGGGTCAGATCCTCTCAAACTTCCTACGCGCGCAGCGGATAGGGACCGAACTGTCTCACGACGTTCTAAACCCAGCTCGCGTACCGCTTTAATGGGCGAACAGCCCAACCCTTGGGACCTACTCCAGCCCCAGGATGCGACGAGCCGACATCGAGGTGCCAAACCATGCCGTCGATATGGACTCTTGGGCAAGATCAGCCTGTTATCCCCGAGGTACCTTTTATCCGTTGAGCGACAGCGCTTCCACAAGCCACTGCCGGATCACTAGTCCCGACTTTCGTCCCTGCTCGACCTGTCAGTCTCACAGTCAAGCTCCCTTGTGCACTTACACTCGACACCTGATTGCCAACCAGGTTGAGGGAACCTTTGGGCGCCTCCGTTACTTTTTGGGAGGCAACCGCCCCAGTTAAACTACCCACCAGGCACTGTCCCTGAACCGGATTACGGTTCGAAGTTAGATATCCAGAGTGACCAGAGTGGTATTTCAACAATGACTCCACCATAACTGGCGTCATGGCTTCAAAGTCTCCCACCTATCCTACACAAGCCACACCGAACACCAATACCAAGCTGTAGTAAAGGTCACGGGGTCTTTCCGTCCTGCTGCGCGTAACGAGCATCTTTACTCGTAATGCAATTTCGCCGAGTTCGCGGTTGAGACAGTTGGGAAGTCGTTACGCCATTCGTGCAGGTCGGAACTTACCCGACAAGGAATTTCGCTACCTTAGGATGGTTATAGTTACCACCGCCGTTTACTGGGGCTTAAATTCTCAGCTTCGCCGAAGCTAACCGGTCCTCTTAACCTTCCAGCACCGGGCAGGCGTCAGTCCGTATACATCGTCTTGCGACTTAGCACGGACCTGTGTTTTTAGTAAACAGTCGCTACCCACTAGTCTCTGCGGCCACCACACCCTTTTCGGAGTAAATCCGTATAAGCGGGTGGCCCCCCTTCTCCCGAAGTTACGGGGGCATTTTGCCGAGTTCCTTAACCACGATTCTCTCGATCTCCTTGGTATTCTCTACCTGACCACCTGAGTCGGTTTGGGGTACGGGCGGCTAGAACCTCGCGTCGATGCTTTTCTTGGCAGCATAGGATCACCCACTTTCAATCCGCATCGTGTCTCAGCCTTAATGAGAGACGGATTTGCCTATCTCTCGGCCTACGCACTTGCACCAGGACAACCATCGCCTGGCTGGGCTACCTTCCTGCGTCACACCTGTTAATACGCTAACCGCACCAGAATGGGGTCGTACGCTAGGCCTCAAGCCATCACCCGAAGGATCCGGTCATGAGGATTCAGATACTTAGCACTACTGGATTAGCTTGGGCGGTTCTTCGCCGGTACGGGAATATCAACCCGTTGTCCATCGACTACGCCTGTCGGCCTCGCCTTAGGTCCCGACTTACCCAGGGAAGATTAGCTTGACCCTGGAACCCTTGGTCTTCCGGAGGACGTGTTTCTCACACGTCTTTCGCTACTCATGCCTGCATTCTCACTCGTGTAGCGTCCACGGCTGGATCACTCCGCCGCTTCACTCGCCACACGACGCTCTCCTACCCATCAACACGGCTGGACCACGAAGGCCTACCATAAATGTCAATGCCACAACTTCGGTGGCGTGCTTGAGCCCCGTTACATTGTCGGCGCGGAATCACTTGACCAGTGAGCTATTACGCACTCTTTCAAGGGTGGCTGCTTCTAAGCCAACCTCCTGGTTGTCACAGCAACTCCACATCCTTTCCCACTTAGCACGCGCTTAGGGACCTTAGATGGTGGTCTGGGTTGTTTCCCTCTCGACTATGAAGCTTATCCCCCACAGTCTCACTGCTGCGCTCTCACTTACCGGCATTCGGAGTTTGGCTGACGTCAGTAACCTTGTAGGGCCCATCGGCCATCCAGTAGCTCTACCTCCGGCAAGAAACACGCAACGCTGCACCTAAATGCATTTCGGAGAGAACCAGCTATCACGAAGTTTGATTGGCCTTTCACCCCTATCCACAGCTCATCCCCTCAGTTTTCAACCTAAGTGGGTTCGGCCCTCCACGACGTCTTACCGTCGCTTCAGCCTGGCCATGGATAGATCACTTCGCTTCGGGTCTAGGACACGCGACTGAATCGCCCTATTCAGACTCGCTTTCGCTACGGCTACCCCACACGGGTTAACCTCGCCACGTATCGCTAACTCGCAGGCTCATTCTTCAAAAGGCACGCTGTCACCCCTACTAAGGAGGCTCCAACGGTTTGTAAGCAAACGGTTTCAGGTACTATTTCACTCCCCTCCCGGGGTACTTTTCACCTTTCCCTCACGGTACTTGTCCGCTATCGGTCATCTGGGAGTATTTAGGCTTATCAGGTGGTCCTGACAGATTCACACGGGATTTCTCGGGCCCCGTGCTACTTGGGATACTCTTCGCGCCAAGCCAGGCATTTCGACTACGGGGTTCGCACCCTCTATGACCGGCCATTCAAAGCCGTTCGTCTATACCTGCTTGTAACGCTGAAAGTTCGGCAGAACAATCAGAAAAGTCCCGCAACCCCGGGCATGCAACGCCTGCCGGCTATCACACACACCCGGTTTAGCCTCATCCGCTTTCGCTCGCCACTACTCACGGAATCACATGTTGTTTTCTCTTCCTGTGGGTACTGAGATGTTTCACTTCCCCACGTTCCCTCTACCCGCCCTATATATTCAGGCGGGAGTCACTAGGTCGGCACGCCGCCCAGCGGGGTTTCCCCATTCGGACACCCTCGGATCAAAACTCGCTTATCAGTTCCCCGAGGCTTATCGCAGATTGCTACGTCCTTCTTCGGCTCCAGATGCCAAGGCATTCACCGTTTGCTCTTAAAGACTTGAAATCACATGAGTTCATCAAGAATCGGAAACCGAACCCCGAAAGGCCCGGCTCGAAATTGACTAATGATCTTTAAGATCATCAATACGAGACAATCCGAAGATCGTCTCGAAGATGCTCGCGTCCACTGTGTAGTTCTCAAAGTACGGGCGGTCCCTCAAACACCCACCACAAAGGCAGACATAAGAAGGCCAGAAAAACCGCATGTGTTCCCACATCCGGTCCCTCAGGACCCAACAGCGTGCAGACACCCCGCTCACCCACCCCCACGTTCCCACCGAACCCCAAAGGGCCCGACGTACTAACGGAGATCAGCTGCGCTGATGCCATGTCAAATGTTCCACCCATGAGCTCCCAGCGAAGAACAGACGCCTTCGAACTGGGTTCTGGACTCCGAAGAGTCAGATGCTCCTTAGAAAGGAGGTGATCCAGCCGCACCTTCCGGTACGGCTACCTTGTTACGACTTAGTCCTAATTACCGATCCCACCTTCGACGGCTCCCTCCACAAGGGTTAGGCCACCGGCTTCAGGTGTTACCGACTTTCATGACTTGACGGGCGGTGTGTACAAGACCCGGGAACGTATTCACCGCAGCGTTGCTGATCTGCGATTACTAGCGACTCCGACTTCATGAGGTCGAGTTGCAGACCTCAATCCGAACTGGGACCGGCTTTTTGGGATTCGCTCCACCTCACGGTATTGCAGCCCTTTGTACCGGCCATTGTAGCATGCGTGAAGCCCAAGACATAAGGGGCATGATGATTTGACGTCATCCCCACCTTCCTCCGAGTTGACCCCGGCAGTATCCCATGAGTTCCCACCATTACGTGCTGGCAACATAGAACGAGGGTTGCGCTCGTTGCGGGACTTAACCCAACATCTCACGACACGAGCTGACGACAACCATGCACCACCTGTTCACGAGTGTCCAAAGAGTTGACCATTTCTGGCCCGTTCTCGTGTATGTCAAGCCTTGGTAAGGTTCTTCGCGTTGCATCGAATTAATCCGCATGCTCCGCCGCTTGTGCGGGTCCCCGTCAATTCCTTTGAGTTTTAGCCTTGCGGCCGTACTCCCCAGGCGGGGAACTTAATGCGTTAGCTGCGTCACGGAATCCGTGGAAAGGACCCCACAACTAGTTCCCAACGTTTACGGGGTGGACTACCAGGGTATCTAAGCCTGTTTGCTCCCCACCCTTTCGCTCCTCAGCGTCAGTTACGGCCCAGAGATCTGCCTTCGCCATCGGTGTTCCTCCTGATATCTGCGCATTCCACCGCTACACCAGGAATTCCAATCTCCCCTACCGCACTCTAGTCTGCCCGTACCCACTGCAGGCCCGAGGTTGAGCCTCGGGATTTCACAGCAGACGCGACAAACCGCCTACGAGCTCTTTACGCCCAATAATTCCGGATAACGCTTGCACCCTACGTATTACCGCGGCTGCTGGCACGTAGTTAGCCGGTGCTTTTTCTGCAGGTACCGTCACTCTCGCTTCTTCCCTGCTAAAAGAGGTTTACAACCCGAAGGCCGTCATCCCTCACGCGGCGTTGCTGCATCAGGCTTCCGCCCATTGTGCAATATTCCCCACTGCTGCCTCCCGTAGGAGTCTGGGCCGTGTCTCAGTCCCAGTGTGGCCGGTCACCCTCTCAGGCCGGCTACCCGTCGACGCCTTGGTGAGCCATTACCTCACCAACAAGCTGATAGGCCAGAACAATGCATACCCACCAGGGAAAACCGGTAAGCAGCGAGTTTGAAACTGACCAAAGAGATGACATCATTGCTGACTTCATCCGAATGCCAACCCCAAAAGGAGTTGGTCTTTGATCCAAAGGAATTTCTCAAACCAACCAAAAAAGCTGGAACGAGGAATAAATTGGCATTTGACAAGTGCACGCTGTTGAGTTCTCAAGGATCGGATGCTCCTGCGTTCCGGCCTCTCGGCCTTCCCTTCAGGGCAACTTCTCTATCTTATCCGTGTCGCTCAGGCTGTCAAATCGACACGCCGTGAGGTTCAGAACCGGATCCGTTATCTCGTTTCCGAGGCAACTTCTCTAGCTTATCCCTCCCGGCCAGCTTGTCAAATCGACGATCCTGGCGGACGGTCACCCTCTCAAGCGCACGCGCTTGACCCCCCACCGCAGGGAGAACCTGCGAGAAGAGGAACCGACTTCCGGAGAAGAAGGTGGGTGGTGTTCGCCGCTTGGGGAGTCAGGCCTTCCGGCCCTTCGCTCTACCGCTTGGGGCGAACAAGTAATAAGTTACGTGGATCCCGGGGTTCCGGCAAATCCGGGCGCCCTCTCGGGCGTGTCGCGCGCGGTTCCGCGTCCGTTCACCGCGGATTCATGCGCCCGATGACCCCATGCGTCGTGTGCGCACGGCGCGCATCACCAGGATCACCGCGAGGGTCAGGACGCCCCAGACTCCGCATGCGAGGGGAAGCGTGCGATAGGCGAGGTGCTGCACGGTGAACTCCTCCGTGAGTGGTCCGTACGCGACGAACCCGAGGACGACCGCGACCACCAGCATCACCGGCAGCGACAGCCACCAGCTCAGCCGGATCGCGAGCGGCGCCGGATGCACCTGCCCCGGCGTGCGGCGACGCATCCAGAGCGCACCGGCGATCGCGAGCACGACAACGCCGCCGATCCCGGATCCGTACTGCAGCCACTTGTAACCGAGGAGCGGCCCCCACTGCTCGTCGAGCGCGGGGATCAGTGAGGTGCCGGCCCTCCCCTCATGCGTGAACGCGTCCCAGAGGATGTGCGTGACGACGCCGAGGGCGAGAGCGAGTACGAGGAGGACCGCCCGCGCGACGGTTCCGAAGATCTCCGTCAGCACGGCGCGGGGACCTCGGTCCCACTCCTGCGGGAGTCGCGCACCGATGAAGCGCGGCGCGAGCAGTCGGCAGGCCGGCCGCAGGACGATCCGCCAGAGGACGAGCAACGCAAGCGCCAGGAGCACGGTGACCGGCAGCCAGCGCAGGTCATGTGTCACCGAGTAGTCGACGATCAGTCCGCGGGTGAACAGCGGCAGGTCAGGCGCCATGGCTCCGATCGCGATCGCCGCGGGCACGAGCGGCGTACGGATGAAGGGCAGCGCCACGATCGCGTGACTCGGCGTGAACGGCATGGTCCGACCGTACCCGGGACGGATCACAAGGCTGGCGCATGCAGGGCGTGCCAGCCGTCGGCGCCCCTCCGAAACTTCGACGCCCCCTCTAACCTGCGCACCCCAGAGGGGGCGCGGATAGCCAGAGGGGGCGTCGGCGGATCGGATCCGCGCGCGAGTCAGGCGGGAAGCAGGCCTGCGAGCGTCTTCTTGCCGCGCCGCAGCACCGAGACCCCGCCGGGCAGCCCGAGCGGCACGGTCGCGTCGTCGGACTCCACCCGCTCGCCGTCGACCGAGACACCGCCCTGCGCGATGGCACGCCGGGCCTCGGAGGCGCTGGAGACCAACCCGGTCGCCACGAGCGCGTCGACGACGGTGGATCCGGCGGCCACCTGCGCGTTCGGCAGTTCCTCGAGCGCTGTGCGCAGTGTTGCGGCGTCGAGCGCCGACAGGTCGCCCTGTCCGAACAGCGCCTCCGACGCGGCGATCACCGCGGCGGTCGCCTCGTCGCCGTGCACGGTGGCGACGACCTCGAGGGCGAGACGCTTCTGTGCGGCGCGGCGGAACGGCTCGGACTCGACGAGCGCCGCGTACTCCTCGATCTCGGCACGGGTGAGGAAGGTGAAGACCTTGAGCCTGTCGATCACATCGGCGTCGGCGGTGCTCAGCCAGAACTGGTACATCCGGTACGGGCTGCACATCTCGGCGTCGAGCCAGATCGCATTGCCCTCGCTCTTGCCGAACTTGGTGCCGTCGCTGTTCGTGATCAGCGGGGTGCCGATCGCGTGCACCGAGGCTCCCTCGACGCGGTGGATGAGATCCGTCCCGCTGGTGAGGTTGCCCCACTGGTCACTTCCGCCGGTCTGCAGCACGCAGTCGTACTGACGGTGCAGCTCGAGGTAGTCCAGGCCCTGCAGGATCTGGTAGCTGAACTCCGTGTAGCTGATGCCGGCATCGGAGTTCAGGCGCGCGGCGACCGCATCCTTCTTCAGCATCGTGCCGACGCGGTAGTGCTTGCCGATTTCGCGCAGGAAGTCGATCGCGCTCATCGGCGCGGTCCAGTCGAGGTTGTTCACGATCCGTGCCGCGTTGTCGCCCTCGAAGCTGAGGTAGCGCTCGACCTGCGCGCGCAGGAGCCCGACCCAGTCCTCGACGGTCTCGCGCGTGTTCAGCGTGCGCTCCGCCGTGGGGCGGGGGTCGCCGATGAGGCCCGTGGATCCGCCCACGAGCCCGAGCGGCTTGTGCCCGGCGAGCTGGATGCGGCGCAGCGTCAGCAGCTGCACGAGGTTGCCGAGGTGCAGGCTCGGCGCCGTCGGGTCGAAGCCGCAGTAATACGTGATCGCGGGACCTGCGAGAAGGGCGCGCAGCGCCTCCGGATCCGTGGACACGTGGACGAGTCCGCGCCAGACCAGCTCATCCCACACGTTCTCGAACGTGGGGTCGATGGCCGGTGCCGCGGTCGTCAGGGATGGGTTCGACACCGGATCAGGCTACCAGCGCGGATCCGGCTGCTCCCCCTCCCCCGCGTTCGGGTCGCGAACGCCCGTTTCGGGGCGCGCGCCACCGGCTTCGAGCGGCCTGCTGCGCCCCGAATGACGGTTCTGCGCCCCGAAACGGGGCAGATAAGCTGGGGCTCGTGTGGGGAACGCGCGCAGGTCGCACGGTCCGGGGCCTGATCGCCGCCCTGGTCGCGACGTTCGTGGCCTCCGTCTCGCACTCCACGGCCGATGGCGAGCCCGCCCCGATGATCGGGGTGGTGCTCGCGCTGCTGTTCGCCGCGCCCGTCTGCATCGCGTTGGCAGGGCGGACGCTGAGCTGGGCCCGCCTGTCGCTCGCCGTGGGGCTGAGCCAGATCGCGTTCCACGGGCTGCTGCTGATCGGCGTGGGATCCGGATCCGGATCCGCGGTCGCCGGCGGGCACCTGCACGGCGCCGAGCTCTCCGGCGCCCTCGGCGCCACCGCCGTCGACGCCGGGCACGCCCTGCACCTGCAGCCCGCGATGTGGGTCGCGCACGCGATCGCCGCGGTGCTCACGGTGCTGGCCCTCGGCCGCGGCGAGCAGACGCTGCGCGCGCTGCTCGAGCTCACCGGCTGGAACCTCGTGGCACGGCTGCTCACCGCTCCGCCGTCGCCCGCGCACCGCGTCCCGGCTGCGCCGCCGGCCGCCGGGCAGACGCTCCGCTCTCTCTTCGTTCTGACCGTCGTGTCGAGGAGGGGTCCGCCGCTCGCGGCCTGACCTCCCTCACCCGCACCCCTGACGGGCCGCTCGCTGCGCGCCCGTGGTGCACCACAGACGACCTCAGAAAGAACGAACTCCATGCGAAACACCACTGCTACCCGCGTCCTCGTCGGCCTCGCCGCCGGCGCCGTGCTCGCCCTCGCTGCACCCCTGGCCGCCTCGGCGCACGTGACCGCGACCCCGAACCAGGCCGAGGCCGGATCCTGGACCTACGTCACGTTCCGGGTTCCGAACGAATCCACGACCGCCAGCACGGTCAAGCTCGAGATCCACCTGCCCGCCGACACCCCGTTCACGAGCGTCAGCTACCAGCCCACCGCGGGCTGGACGGGAGCCGCGACCAAGACTGCACTGCCCAAGCCGGTGAAGGTCGAGGGCAACACCATCAGCGAGGCCACCACGGAGGTCACCTTCACCGCCGATGCCGGCGGGATCGCGCCTGGCCAGTTCCAGACGTTCACGCTGTCGCTCGGACCGGTGCCGGACACGGGCCGCATCGTGATCCCCGCGACGCAGACCTATTCCGACGGCAAGGTCGTGGAGTGGTCTGCAACGCCGGAGGAAGCGGCCAAGGACGACACGCTCGAGCCCGCGCCCGTGGTGTGGGTGAACGACGCTCCCCCCGCTGACCACCACGGCGGCGCAACCGCGACGACCGCACCGGTCGCGTCGGCGCAGACGCCCGCCGATGGTCAGGGCGGTCTCGCGCTGGGCCTCAGCATCGCCGCGCTCGTCGTCGCTGCGGGCGGCGCGCTGCTCGGCGGCTTCGCGCTGGGCCGAAGGAAGAAGGGCGACGCATGAGCATGCGCCACCGGCTCACCGCACTCGCGGCGACGATCGGGGTCGGGCTGGTCCTGGCCACCGCCGGCGCCACGGCGGCGAGCGCGCACGACACGCTCGAGAACACGGATCCGGCCCAGGGGTCGACCGTGAAGAGCCTGTCCTCGGTCGCGCTCACCTTCAGTGCGGATCCGCTCGGCACCGAAGGAGCGACGATCATCCAGGTGATCGGGCCCGACAAGAAGTACTACGAGACCGCGTGCCCCGACCTCAACGGGCCGGTCGTGTCCTCGCCGATCGCGCTCGGAGGCGCCGGCACGTACGAGGTGCTCTGGCGCGTGGTGTCCTCCGATGGGCACCCGATCTCCGGCAGCTACACGTTCGCGTATGCACCGGACGGCACCGCGACGCCCGCGGCGGCCGGATCCGCGAAGCCGATCTGCGGCCCTGCCGCGTCGGCGACCTCCGAGACACCAGGGGCGGCCACCGGCACAGACACGGGTCTGTGGATCGGACTCGGCATCGGCGCGGTCGTGCTGGTCGGCGTCGGTGTGGGCGCGTGGGCGCTCGCCCGCGGCCGCAGGAGCTGAACCACACCCCGGCTGGAGACGGAACGCGGTGCTCTTCCGAGAGCACCGCGTTTCGTCTTGCTCAGCCCGGAACGCGCACGGCAGGCACGCGTTCGAAGATCAGCGCCCGCCCGCCACGCAGCGTCCGCGACCTGAGCCCCGCCTCCTCCATGAGCTGCACCACGCGGCGGGACAGCGTCGGCAGCGCGGGAACCGTGCCACCGGGCGTGCGCGCGATCCCGGCGATGAGCGTCACGTCGACGCCGGATCCGCGCGCCTCGATCCGTGCGAAGTCGCCTTCCGCCCGCCAGACCAGTCGCTCGAGCTCGCGATAGCGGATCCCCTGCTCGGCTCCGGCGACCTCGATCCGCAGACGGTCCGCGTCGAAGCGCACGGCGCAGTCGACCGCGCGACGACGAAGGAGCCACGACATCAGCAGGTAGGCGGGGAGGCCGGGCACCACGACGTACAGCAGGAGGAAGAGCTTCGGCCCGACGTTCAGGATCGTCGCGCCGGTGACGATCAGGATGGCCAGGACCATGCCCGCCACGACGGCCGTGGTGAGGACGCACCAGAGCACGAGCGCTCGCGTGGTGAGCGGCACCCCTCGGAAGCGCGCGAGCGATCCGCGATCCGCGGCCTCCCACAGCGGAGCGGGCGGCGCCTTCGCGGCGTCCCGGGCGCCGATCATCGCCGTGACCCGGCTGATCAGCCCGAGCCAGACCCAGCCGGCGGCCGGCGCTGCCCCCATCTGCAGCACGGCGAGGAACGCGCGCGCGGGGGTGGGCTGGGGCGCCAGCAGCGCGGGAGCCGCTTCGGCAAGGAGCCACAGCAGCAGCCCCGCGCCCGCGGCGCCGGCGATGTGGGCGATCAGTCCGCGGCGGGCCGGCATCCGCAGCGTCGCGTTCACGAACGCGAAGCCGCAGAGCCAGCCGCCCACGAGCGTGAAGAGGAACGACAGGAACTCGAGGTGTCCACCGAGGTATCCCGGCAATGCCAGGGCGCCGCACACCAGCGCCCAGAACAGCGGCAGATGCAGGACTCGCCGCCAGACCGGCCCCGGCTCGGGGCGCACCGGTTCGGGATCCGTCGGCGCCACGGAGTGAACCGTATGGTGCGTCGAACGCGGGGCGTGGTGCTCGGACATCCCGGTCAGTCTAGGGAGCGCGCAGGCGCGGCCGTGGTCCCGGACCGCTTCACCCCAGCGCGCGCAGCCGCGCGTCGAGTTCGGCGAGACGCTCCGGCTCGACTGACCCGAGCCGCGCGGCGCCGTCGGCCAGGGTGATCCCGCGGGCGAGGAACACCAGGGAGTGCGTCGAGACGCCGGGCACGATCTCGTCCAGCACGGCCCGCGCCCCGGGGTCGTCGAGGATCTCGCCGAGGGTGCTGTCCAGCGTGAACCGGGGCTGCTCGGTCATGGGTCCTCCTTCAGGAGAGTTCGCGCGACTCGGGGACGGAGACAGCCGGGGCCGTCCGTCGAGCGGGAGCAGCCACACCCACAACGCCGCGAGCAGCGGATAGGCCGCGAACAGCGTGAGAAGCAGCACGATCACGCGCTCGAGCGGCCCGATCAGGCGTCCGCCGCGGAAGCCGTGATCCGCCGTGGGAGCCGGCGGGGTGGGTTCGGACGCGGTCGGGGTTCCGGGATCGACGGCAGCGGACGGGACGGGCAAGAGCCCCGCCACCGCACCGGCGCGTGCACCAGCACTCATACCCGGCGCTTCGTGGTCCGGCTCCACATCCGCAGGGATCTCGGCCCGCTCGCCCAGCAGTGCCGCGCGGACGATCACGTTGCCGGTCTCGAGCAGCACGGCGAAGACGCCGAGACCGAGGATGAGCAGGTCGAATCCGATCGGTCCGAACGGCGTCGCCAGCCAGCGCCCCGCGAAGAGCCCGGTCATCACACGGGCGGGCAGGAAGGCGACCAGCGCGACCACGAGGACCGCCAGCAGCACCGCCGGCCAGAACGACAGCCGGGGCCGTCCGTCGAGCGGGAGCAGCCACACCCACAACGCCGCGAGCGCGAGGCCGACCACGGCGTAGAGGTATGCGCCGCCCAGGGTGGCGAGCACCAGAACGAGGACGCCGGCCACCGCGATCCCGATCCACAGCGCGCGCCCGCTCAGGAAGCGGCGCAGCACGTCGGCGAGTCCTACCGACAGCAGGATCAGTCCGGCGACGATCATGACATCACCGCCTTCCGCACCCTGTCGCCGCCGCGCCTCAGAAGGACGGGCTTCAGAAGGCCCCGCCGCTTCGTCGCCGCGTCCTGCGCGGACACGGGCGCGGCGGTGAAGGGGATGGTGGGCATGCCCCCATCCTCCCCCGCGTCACCGACATTCCGGTAGGCCTGGCGGCGAGGGCGGCGACCCGTACCCGCGACGGACCGCGGCACAGGGGCTGCGCGAGGCCGGCGCAGCGGCCGCACCGACACAGCGCAGGGCGGACGCGAACGCCCGCCCTGCGCTGTGTCGGATCCGCCTAAGCCGAGAAGTCCTCCGGGACCTCGAGCGGACGCCGGGAGAAGTAGGTGTCCTTCGCCTTGCGGTAGAAGAGTGCGAGCGGCACGACACCGAGCGCGATCAGGCCGAGTCCGAGGATGTTCACAACCGGCTCGTTGTTCGGGATGGACGTGAAGAAGATGTACATCATGAACAGGGCTCCGACCAGTGGCCAGATGCCGATCAGGATGACGTTCTTCACGGACTTGAAGATCACCTTCCGGAAGCCGATCACCACGGCGAGACCCGCGAGCGCGTAGTAGAACGCGATCTGCAGGCCGATCGACGACACCGCCCAGCCGAGGATCTGCCCCACGCTGTCGCCGAACACGTTGGCCAGCACGAACAGCAGCAGGGACACGACGACCACGACGAGGGTCGCGAACACCGGCGTCTTCCACTTGCGGTTGATCCTGCCGAAGGCGAACGGGATCGTGCGGTCGCGCCCCATCGCGAACAGCGTGCGGCTCACCTGCACGAGCGTGGTCTCGAGTGTCGCGATCGTGGAGAGCGCGACCGCGATGATGAGGATCTTGCCGCCGATTCCGGGCATGATCGCATCGCCCAGCACACTCAGTACATTGCCGCTGTTGTCCTCGATGGTCTTGCCCGGGAGCATCACGAGCGTCGTCGTGGTGTAGATCTCGAACAGGATGAAGACGATCACGATGCCCAGGATCCCGGCCATGCCGGTGGTCTTGTGCGCGTTCTTCGTCTCCTCGCCGAGGTTCGCCGTGACGTCCCAGCCCCAGTAGTAGAACGCCGCGATCAACGCGGCCGAGACGAAGACCCCGGCGGTCGTCAGGTGCCCGAAGCCGAACCAGTCCCACGAGAACGTCTCGCCGTGGTGATAGGTCGAGATCGCGCGGGGGATCGCGATGGCGGCGAACACCACCAGGATCCCGACCTCGACCACCGACATGATCCACTGCGCCCTCTCGGTCGTATGCACGCCGAAGATGACGGCCGCCGCCATCACGAGGAACCACACGGATCCGACCAGCGTCACGAGCAGCGTGTTGTTCGCCTGCTCCGGCGCGAAGAGGGCGACGGTCATCTGACCGGCGGGCAGAGCGCCGGCCACCATGAACACGGTCGCCGAGATCACCAGCGCCCAGCCGGCGAAGAAGCCGAGCACGGGGTGCAGGCCACGCGCCACCCAGGAGAACGACGCGCCGGCGTGGCTGTCGACGCGGGCGAGATGGCTGAACGCGAACGCGATGCCGAGCATCGGGATGCCGCACCACAGGAGGGCGGCGGGTGCGCCGACGCCCGCGGCGCCGATCAGCAGAGCGGTGCTAGCCGCGATGGAGTAGGCGGGCGCGCTGCCGGCCACGGCCATCAGCGTCGAGCCCGCTTTGGAGACGCCACCGGCCTGGAGCGCATGCTCCTGATAGTCGATCGCGCGTTGCAAGGACGTGTCCGTCTCGAGCGGATTCTGGGTCACTCTGTTCCCCTGTCTCATCGTCGGGTGTGGGGGATGACAGGGGGACGCTAGCACCCCGGGTATCCCTGCGCCTAGAGAACCAGAGCATCGTTTCGGGCACGTTCCCCGAAGCTATGTGCAGGCTGGGAAGTTCGCGCCCGAAATGTGCGGATTCCCGCGGGATCCGGATGCCGAGGACGCGGATCCGTTGCGCATCAGCGTGTGCCCTTCGAGATGCGTGGCGGACACGCGAGTCCGGAACGCGGTGAGCTCATGCGCGAGGTCGACCCTGGCAATCAGGATCGGGTACTGCTCCCGCACCGCAGTACGGAGACTGAAGACCGTCGAACATCGGGAAGTGCTTCACGTTGCGGGTCAGCAGCCGCGCGTCGAGCAACGTCGCCGTCGCTGCGATGAGGAAGTCCGCGGCGTCGATGCCGTTGAACGCCGGAAGCCATCGGCGACCGAGCGCACCGGCGAGCTCGGCGACCGGCCGATCCACCGGGTGCCACACGATGGCGTTCAGGAGGGGTTCCACGAGGGTGAGTTCCCGCTCGTGGATGAGGATCAGCAGCTCGGCGCGGACGATCTCGCTCGAGTGCAGCGGGCCCTCTGCGGCGGCATCGATCAGGGCCGCTCGCGCTTCCTGCACGCCACGGCTGTGATCGATGAGAACCGAGGTGTCGATGAAGCAGCTCATGCCGACGCTGAAGGCGCTGGGAGCCGTCCGCCGGAGCGCAGCGAATCGACCAGCCGCTCACCGGGCATCTCGATCTCGACGACGCCGAACGTCATGTCGATCAGGGTACGGATCCGGTCAGGTTCTTCCGTCCGCCCATAGGTCGTGTGGATCGCATCGCGGATGAGCGCACTCATCGATCGCCCCGTGCGTCGCGCGGCGGCGTCGAGCACTCGGCGATCGTCGTCGCTGAGCGAGATCTGGGTGCGGACAAGGCTCATGATGTAACCAGATTACATCATGACTCCGTCGCCCGCACCGTCGCGGGTGAGAAACCAGATCCAGCATGAGACATATCTTCTGCGGGTAGGTCTCATGCTGGATCTGGTTTCTCGCGGGTCAGCGCCCCGAGCGGCGCTTGTTGAACACGTCGAACGCGACCGCGGCGAGCAGCACGAGGCCCTTGATGAGGGCCTGGTACTCGGTGCCGACGCCGAGGATCGACATGCCGTTGTTCAGGATGCCGATGATCAGACCGCCGATGATCGCACCGGTGATCCTGCCGATGCCGCCGGTGACCGCCGCACCGCCGATGAACACGGCCGCGATCGCGTCGAGCTCGAATCCGTCACCGTTGCGGGGGCTGGCGAGGTTCAGCTGCGACGTGAACACGAGGCCGGCGAGCGCGGACAGCACGCCCATGTTGATGAACAGCGTGAACGTGACGCGCGGCGTCTTCACCCCGGACAGGCTCGCGGCGAGCGGGTTGCCGCCGATCGCGTAGATGTGCCGTCCCCAGACGCTGCGGGCCATGATCGCGGAGTAGACCACGGTCAGCACGCCGAGGATCACGAGCGCGATCGGAGTACCGTTGTAACTCGCCAGCAGGTAGGCGACCAAAGCGATCAGCAGGCTCGTGAAGGCGAGCTTCGCGACGAACCACCACAGCGGCTCGTCCTCCACCGCGAACTTCCGCCGGGTCATCCGGCCGCGGATCCCGAAGCCGACCATTCCCAGCACGACGAGCACCGCGAGGATGATCGTGAGCGGCTCGACGATCGTCTGCCCGCCTCCGAGATCCGGCAGGAAGCCGGCGCCGATCGCGCGGAACCCGTCCGGGAACGGCGAGATCGCGGTGTTCTGCAGCGTGATCTCGGTGAGTCCGCGGAACGTGAGCATTCCCGCCAGGGTCACGATGAACGCCGGGATCTTGAAGTACGCGATCCAGAAGCCCTGCCAGGCGCCGATCAGCGCGCCGAGCACGAGGCACAGCACGACGGCGACCGGCCACGGCACGCCCATCTTGGTGATCAGCACGCCCGCGGCGGCTCCGATGAAGGCGACGACGGATCCGACCGACAGGTCGATGTGTCCGGCGATGATCACCATGACCATGCCGATCGCGAGGATCAGAATGTAGCTGTTCTGGATGATCAGGTTCGACACGTTGATCGGCGCGAGCGTGATGCCGCCGGTCGTGATCTGGAAGAAGATCACGATGACGATCAGCGCGATGAACAGGCCGATCTGCCGCAGCTGGCCGGTGAGGAACTCGAACGCGTTGCGCAGCGAGTTCGTCGGGGGGGTGATGGATGAGCCGCTCATACGGAGCCCACCTCCTTCTCCTGGGTCATGAAACGCATGAGGTTCTCCGCCGTGGCCTCCGTCCGCGGGACGTCCGCGGTGATGCGCCCCTCGGCGAGGGTGTAGATGCGGTCGCAGAGACCGATCAGTTCTGGCAGCTCGCTGGAGATCACGATGACGCCCTTGCCCTCGCTCGCGAGCTTGTTGATGATGCCGTAGATCTCGTACTTCGCCCCGACGTCGATGCCGCGGGTGGGCTCGTCGAGGATCAGCACGTCGGGTGACGTGTTCATCCATTTGGAGAGCACGACCTTCTGCTGGTTGCCGCCCGAGAGCTTGCCGACGACCGCCTCGACGGAGCTCGTCTTGATGTTCATGCTCTTGCGGTACGACTCCGCGACGATGCGCTCCCTGCTCTCGTTCACCCAGCCGACCTTCGCGATCCGGTCCAGCGCGGCGATCGTGATGTTCCGCTCGACGTCGTCGATGAGGTTCAGCCCGAACCTCTTGCGGTCCTCGGTCGCGTAGGCGAGGCCATGGTCGATGGCCTCCGACACGGTCTTCGTGGAGATCTCGGCCCCGCGCTTGTAGACCCGGCCCGAGATGTTCACGCCGTAGCTGCGGCCGAACACGCTCATCGCGAGTTCGGTGCGTCCGGCGCCCATGATGCCGGCGATCCCGACGATCTCGCCTTCGCGGACGAACAGGTTCGCGCCGTCGACGACCTTGCGCTCGTGGTCGAGCGGGTGGTGCACGGTCCAGTCCTCGATACGCAGCAGCTCGTCGCCGATCTTCGGCGTGCGGTCCGGGAACCGGCTCGCCAGATCCCGCCCGACCATGCCGCGGATGATCCGGTCCTCGCTCACGTCGTCGGTGCGCATCTCCAGGGTCTCGATGTTGCGCCCGTCGCGGATGACGGTGACCTCATCGGCGATCGCGCGGATCTCGTTGAGCTTGTGGCTGATGATGATCGACGTGATGCCCTCATCGCGCAGGTGCGTGATCAGCTCCAGCATGTGGGCGGAGTCGTCGTCGTTGAGCGCGGCGGTCGGCTCGTCGAGGATCAGCAGCCGCACGCTCTTGGAGAGCGCCTTCGCGATCTCGACGAGCTGCTGCTTGCCGACGCCGATGTCGGCGATCTTCGTGGCGGGGTTCTCCTTGAGCCCGACGCTCGTCAGCAGCTTCGCCGCCTCCTGGTTGGTGGTGTTCCAGTCGATCCAGCCGCCGGACTGGCGCTCGTTGCCGAGGAAGATGTTCTCCGCGATCGAGAGGTACGGGCTCAGCGCCAGCTCCTGGTGGATGATCACCACGCCGGCGTGCTCGGACTCGTTGATGCTCCGGAAGGCGACGGGCTCGCCGTCCAGGAGGATCTCGCCGTCGTAGGATCCGTGCGGGTAGACGCCCGAGAGCACCTTCATGAGGGTGCTCTTGCCGGCGCCGTTCTCGCCGCAGATCGCGTGCACATGGCCGCGCTGCACGGTGATCGACACGTCCTGCAAGGCCTTCACGCCCGGGAACGTCTTGGTGATCCCGCGCATCTCGAGGATGTTGTCACTCATCTCGCTCTCCTTTCGTCAGAGAGGGTGGCTGCGGGAGCGTCCGCAGCCACCCTGTCGAGGGAGGGGTTACTTGAGCTGGTCCGCGGTGTAGTAGCCCGTGTCGAGAACGGCTTCCTTGTAGTTGTCCTTCGTCACCACGACCGGCTCGAACAGGAACGTCGGGACGACCTTGGTCTTGTTGTCGTAGGACTTCGTGTCGTTGACCTCGGGGCTCTTGCCGTTCAGCACGTCGTCGGCCATCTTCACGGCCTCGCCCGCGAGCTTGCGGGTGTCCTTGTAGATCGTCGAGTACTGCTGTCCCGCGATGATCGACTTCACCGACGGGATCTCCGCGTCCTGCCCGGTGATGATCGGGAGCTTGTCGGTCGCGTAGCCGGCGCCGGTGAGGGCGGAGATGATGCCGATGGAGAGGCCGTCGTAGGGCGAGAGCACGCCGTTCACGGTCTGGCCGTTCGAGTACGTCGAGGCGATGAGGTCCTGCATGCGCTTCTTGGCCACGTCGGCCTGCCAGCCCTGGGTGGCGACCTGGGTGAAACCGGTCTGACCGCTGCCGACCTTCACGACGCCCTTGTCGAGGTAGGGCTTGAGGGTGTCCATCGCGCCGTTGAAGAAGAACGTGGCGTTGTTGTCATCCGGGCTTCCGGCGAACAGCTCGATGTTGAACGGCCCCGCGGCTCCGGTGTCCTTGCCGGTCTTGTCGAGCACTCCGAGGCCCTCCAGGAGGCTGGTCGCCTGCTGCACCCCGACCTTGTAGTTGTCGAAGGTCGTGTAGAAGTCCACGTTCTTGTTGCCGTTGATGAGCCGGTCGTACGCGATGACCTTCACGCCCTTCGACGCGGCCTGGTCGAGCTGGCTGGACAGCGCCGTGCCGTCGACGGAGGCGATGATGAGGACCTTCGCGCCCTTGGTGAGCATGTTCGAGATCTGCTGCACCTGAGTGGGGATGTCGTCGTCCGCGTACTCGAGGTCGACCTTGTAGCCGAGCTTCTCCAGCCCCGCCTTGACGGCGTCGCCGTCGTGGATCCACCGGGTCGACGTCTTCGTCGGCATCGCGACACCGACCAGCGCGCCCTTGTTGGCGCCGGGATCCTCGGTCGAGGTTCCACCGCCGCCACGGGTTCCCGCGCACGCGGTCAGGCTGAGGGCGAGGGTCGCGGCGGCTGCGATGCCGACGACCAGTCTCTTGAACTTCATGTGATTCCTTTCGTCGAGCGGCCGCCATGGCGCGCTCAGGACAGCAGAGAGCGCGCCGATGGAGCGATCGGACGGCCCGTTTCGGACCTGCGCCTCGAGAACGAGGGCGTGGGTCGAGGTGACGACCGCATCACTGCGGACGTCGGTTCGTGGTGCTGTTTCGCACAGGGCCGGTGGCCGCCGACCTCATGCGCTCGGACGGCGAGAGGTTCGGAATCCGACCCCGTCGTCGCCGCGGCTGTGACCGATCACACCCGCACGAGTGATCCTCTGGCGAACCGGTCACATTTGTCAAGAGGACATTCGAGACGATGCGGAATCTTCATCCGATCGGGCGGCCCCGGCAGCTATCGCCTGCGTCGTCAGGAGGAGCGGGGCGCTGCGGTCGATGCGCGCACGATCAAGCTCGGGATCAGGGGTTCCTGCGGCAGCTCGTCGCCGCCGAGCTGCGCCAGCAGCATCCGGATGGTCCGTCGGCCCACCTCGACGAAGTCCTGCCGGACCGTGGTGAGCGGCGGGAAGAAGTGCGCGGCCTCCGGGATGTCGTCGAACCCGACCACGCTGACGTCCTCCGGCACCCTGACGCCGAGCTCGCGGCAGGCGTGCAGGAAGCCGAGCGCCATCGAGTCGTTGCCGGCGAAGACCGCCGTGAAGTCCGGCATCCGCAGCAGGCTCCGGCCCGCTTCGTACCCGAACTGCGCGGTCCAGTCCCCCAGCAGCGGGGCACGCACGCGCAGGTCCCGGGCGTCGAGCTCGCGCAGATAGCCGACCATGCGCGCCTCGGCCTCGGTCCAGTTCTGCGGACCGGCGAGGTGAACGATGAACTCGTGCCCGAGATCCGCGAGATGGCCGACCGCGGCCCTGGCGCCCGCGATCTGATCCATCGCCATCGAATGACGCTCACCGCTCGGTCCGAGCGCCACGATGGGCACGTCCACGCTCATCCCGCCGACCTCGCTCAGGACCTCCTGCTGCGGCGCGATCACGATGATCGCCTCGACCGCGTGACTGAGCAGATCGTCGATGCTGGCGCGCACGGACTCGGGCTCGCCCGAACGCAGATTGGCGATGGACAGCCGGTAGCCGGCGTCACGCGCCGCGAACTCGATGGCGGTGATGGCTGTGGCCGGTCCGTACAGCGCGCTGTGCGCCGTGAGCACGCCGATCGTGCGGGATCGGCTCGTTGACAGCGCTCGCGCGACGGGGTTCGGGCGGTAGCCAAGCCGGTCGATGACCGACTGCACGTGCTCGCGCGTCTTCTCCCTGATCCGGTCGCTGCCGTTCAACACCCGCGACACCGTCTGGTACGAGACTCCGGCCTCGCGTGCCACGTCGCGGATGTTCAGGGCGCGAGGCGGCTCGCTCTCCACAGCCACGCGCACCTCCGTTCAGATCGGTCAGACTCATTATGCGCGAGGCGCCGGAGGCGGCGGACCCGTCGGCCGCTTCCCCCCTCTGCCGCCCGGCGGGAATAGGCTGGTTCCACGTCACGCACGCTGCGTTGCAGCATGCGCAACCAAGTCGAGGAGCCGTTGTGCTGAACCTTCTGCCCCAGCCGTCCCGCGTCGAGGCCGGATCCGGTGAGTTCCTGCTCTCCGCGGCCACCCTGATTCGCGTCGCAGGACCCCTGCGCGCGGCGGCGGAGCGACTGCAGGAGGCGCTGCGCGCGGGGCTCGGCCTGTCCCTCGGACTGGATGGGCCCGCTGACGACGGGGGCTCCCCCGCCGTCGCATTCGCCGTCGATCCGCTCCTCGCGGAGGAGGCATACGCGCTCACGGTGGACGAGAGCGGCATCAGGATCGCCGCGGCCGACGTGCGAGGCGCGCACCACGCGGTGCAGACTCTCCTGCAACTGCTGCCGTCGCGCGCGTTCCGGCGAGCGCCGATCGCCCCGGAGTCCCCCGTGGGCCTGCCCGCGGTGCGCATCGAGGACGCACCGCGATACCGCTGGCGCGGCCTCATGCTCGACGTCGCGCGGCACTTCGCGCCGACGGTCGAGGTGCTGCGGGTGATCGACCAGCTCGCGATGCACCGGCTCAACATCCTGCACCTGCACCTCACCGATGACCAGGGCTGGCGGGCGCAGATCCGCGCGTACCTCCGGCTGACGGAGGTCGGCGGGTGGCGGCCGTCGTCGCAGCGCGGATCCGGTCCTGGATCCACGCAGGACGGCATGCCGCACGGAGGCTTCTACACGCAGGACGATCTGCGCGAGATCGTCGCCTACGCGGCCGCGCGCGGGATCACCGTGGTGCCCGAGATCGAGCTGCCCGGCCATGTGCAGGCGGCGATCGCCGCGTATCCGCAGCTCGGCCTGGTCGCCGAGCCGCTCGCCCCCTGGACCGGATGGGGCATCAACCCGCACGCGCTCAACGTCGAGGAGTCGACCGTCGCCTTCTTCTGCGACGTGCTCGACGAGATCATCGAGATCTTCCCCTCCGAGGTCATCGGCATCGGAGGCGACGAGTGCCGTAAGGACGAATGGCGGGCCGATGCCCGCACGCAGGAGCTCATGCGCGAACGCGGTCTCGCCACGGAGGACGAGCTGCAGAGCTGGTTCATCGCCCGCATCGACGAGCACGTCCGCTCCCGGGGGCGCCGTCTGTACGGCTGGGACGAGATCCTCGAGGGCGGCACCGTCACCGGAGCGACGGTCGCCTCCTGGCGCGGCACGGCGGGCGCGGTGATCGCGGCGCGACGCGGGTCCGATGTGGTGATGTGCCCGGAGGACACCGTGTACCTCGACTACCGGCAGTCCGACTCCCCCGACGAGCCGATCCCGACCGGCCTCGTGACCACGGTCGCGCACGTGCGCGCCTTCGATCCGATCCCCGACGCGCTCGAGCCCGAGCACCGCGGGCGCATCCTCGGCGGGCAGGCGAACCTCTGGGCCGAGCACGTCGACTCGGCCCGCCGCCGCGACTACCAGCTCTTCCCGCGGCTGTGCGGTCTCGCGGAGGCGCTGTGGAGCGGACAGGATCCGGATGCCGTGGACTCGTTCCCCGAACGCCTCGAGGGCCATCTCGCCCGTCTGGACGCGGCAGGGATCGAGTACCGCCCGAAGGCCGGCCCCCGCCCGTGGCAGCAGGTCCCCGGCGTGCCGGGCAAGACGTTCGACCGCGCCGAGCGCGCGGCGCAGATCGCCCGGCTCACGGCGAACCTGGCGTAGGGGGTCGCGAAGGCGCGTCAGCCGCGCGCGGCGGCGAGGAAGGCCCGCGCCTTCGCGGTGACCGCGTCCCAGTCGCCTGCAGCGACGTCGGCGGCCGAGACGACGCTGGATCCGGCCGTCACCGCGATCGCGCCCGCACGCAGGTAGTCTGCCGCGTTGCCCTCGTGCAGACCGCCAGAGGCGACCAGGGGCAGCTGCGGGAACGGCCCCGCAAGGTGCCGGAAGTACCCGGCGCCCACGGTGTCGGCGGGGAAGATCTTCACGGCCGCAGCTCCGAGCCTCGCGGCGGTGAGCGCCTCGGTCGGCGTGAACGCGCCCATGATCACGGGTACGCCGTGCGCTTCCGCGACCTCTGCCACCTCGGCGATCACGGCGGGGGTCACCAGGAACGCGGCGCCCGCGGCGATCGCGTCGCGCGCCTCGCCCGCGGTCGTGACCGTGCCCGCACCGACGTGCACTCCGGAGGCCTCGGCGCTCGCGGCGATGAGTCCGGTCACCGCTGGCGTGGTGAAGGCGAACTCGACGACATGGATCCCGCCCGCGGCGAGGGCCGCCAGCAACGGCAGCGGATCCGGGATGTGCGCGAGACGCGGCAGCGCGAGCGCCGCGTCTCGGCGCAGCACCGCCATCACGTCGTCCATCGTGGCGGCGTCGTTCTCGATGTCAGCGCTCATCGCGTCCTCTCCTTCGTCGCGCGCAGGCTCCGGCCCGACACGCTCTGGGTGCGTTCGCCGTCGTGGACCGCGAGCCGGCCGTTGACCCAGACGCCCGATATGCCCTCCGCCGTCCGGCGTGGTTGCTCGAACGTCGCACGGTCCTGGATCCGCTCGGGATCGAACAGCACCAGGTCTGCCACGAAGCCCTCGCGCACGAGGCCACGATCAGCGAGGCGCAGCCTCCGGGCCGGGGTGGCGCTGAGGTGGCGGACCGCCTCCTCCAGCGTCAGCACGCCGAGTTCGCGCACGTAGCGGGCGAGGTAGCGCGGGAAGGTCCCCCATGAGCGCGGGTGCGGGCGGTCGCCGACGAGGATCCCGTCGCTGCCGCCGGTGTGACGCGGGTGGCGCATGATGGCCTGCACGTTGTCCTCGTGCCCGATGTGCATGAGCACCCCGGTCGCGAACCCGTCGGCGAGGAGTATCCGGATGACGGCGTCCACCGGCTCCTCGCCGGTCGACGCGGCGATCTCAGCGATCGTGCGACCCACCAGGCCGGCGAGCTCCGGACTTCCCACGCCGGAGACCTGGATCAAGGTCCAGTCGGCGCGCTCACCATGGAATCCGTCGCAGCCGTCCACGTCGAGGGCCTGCACCAGGGCGTCCCTGTCGGCGCCGGCCGCGAGCCGGTCACGCAGCGCGTCGAGACCGCCGGCGGCGATCCAGCTGGGCAGGAGGGCCACGAGAGTGGTCGCGCCGGGCAGGTAGGGGTAGCTGTCCATCGTGATGTCGACGCCGTCGGCGAGCGCCTGGTCGATGAGGTCCAGGAACCGCGGCGCCGCGCCCGCGTTCGGTGCGAAGTTGAGCGTCGCGTGCGCGAGGTGCAGGGCGCAGCCGGTCTCCCGGGCGATGCCGATGACCTCCGCGTAGGCGTCGAGCGCTCCCGCACCGTAGGACCGGGTGTGCGGAGCGTAGAAGCCGCCGGACTCGGCGACCACCTCGCAGAGCGCGGTCAGCTCTGCGGTGTCGGCGTACATCCCCGGCACGTAGGTGAGGCCGCTGGAGAGCCCGACCGCCCCGGCCGACAACGAGTCGGCGAGGATCGCACGCATGTCGGCGAGCTCGGATCCCGTCGCCGCTCGGCTGCCGGATCCGACGGTGAGCAGACGCAGGTTTCCCTGCGGCACGAGAACCGCGGTGTTGGTGGCGGTGCCCTGAGCGAGCCGGTCGAGGTAGCCGGCCATGTCGCGCCAGCCGATCGCCAGCCCGGGGTGCCCGTTCCAGCCGGCGATCTGGCGGCGCACGCCGTCGAGGATCGCGTCGTCGACCGGCGCGTAGCCGATGCCGTCCTGGCCGATGACCTCGGTGGTGATCCCCTGGCCGACCTTGGCGATGTGCGACGGGTCGGCGAGCACGGCGAGATCCGAGTGCGCGTGCATGTCGATGAAGCCGGGGGCGAGCACAAGGCCCTCGGCCTCCCAGACCTCGGTGCCATCGCCCGCGGTCAGGGAGCCGGCCGGGGCGATCACCTGTATCCGGTCGCCGCGCAGCAGGACGTCCGCGATGCGTCGAGGGGATCCGGTCCCGTCGACGACGGTCGCATGCCGGAGGAGCATCGGTGCGGAGGAGGCGGGGGTCATGCTCAGAACACGGTCTCCACGGCGTCGACGACGGCGGGATCCGGCGCATCGGCGTCCGCGACGACGGGGATCAGGCGCCACTTGTCGAGCACCGTGCACGGGTGCGACAGGCCGAGTCGCACGACGTCTCCCACCTGCAGCCGCGCCGCCGCGCCGGAGGCGACGGCCTCTTCGCCGAGACGGAGGAACAGGTGCTGGTCGTTGAGCGCGGACACGTTGCTGCCCGCGAGCACGTCGTCGTCCTGCGCCCGTCCTGCGATGCGCTGGGCGACCGGCAGTCCCTCGTCGAACGAGGCGTCGCGGCGTCCGCAGTCGAGCAGCGCGAGCCCCGGCTCGGGCCGCGACAGCACCCGCGCCCACACATGCATCGCGGAGCGGAACGGCGCATCGCCGATCGTGCGGCCCATCGGGCTGATCCCCGCATAGAAGCCGTCATCGTGGATCTGGAACGCGCCGGAGCGCACCACGACGTCCGCGTCAGGGCACAGCGGCGGCAGCACGGCGCCGACGCGGTCGAAATAGGCGCTGCCGCCGGCGGTGACCACGGGACGCACGCCTCCCGGATAGAGTCCGGCGTCGGCGAGCTCGCGATGAAGATCCGCGAGCTCTGCGAGGTACGCGTCGACCCGAGCGATCGCGGCGTCACCGGAGTCGTGCGCGAGAGCGCCCTCATAGCCGCCGACGCCGGCCAGCTCGAGCACGGGCGAGGCCGCGATGGCCTCTGCGATCGTGCGCGCGGTGGCGCGATCGCGGGCGCCCGTGCGCCCGCCGGCTCCGCCGAGTTCGACGAGCACGCGGAGGGGCCGGAGCACTCGCCCGCTCAGGGCCGCTTCCATCGCGCGGACGACATCGACCCCGTCCGCCCAACTCAGGATCTCGACGTCCTGGTGCGCCGCCAGCTCGTCGGCGATCCAGCGCAGCCCGATCGGGTCCACCACCTCGTTCGCGACGAGGATGCGACGCACGCCGTGAGCGCGGCCGACCTGCGCCTGCCACGGCGTGGCGAGGGTGAGGCCCCACGCACCGGCGCCCCGGGGACGGTCGTCGAGCAGCTGCCGCCAGAGCGCGGGGGCCATCGTCGTCTTGCCGTGCGGGGCCAGCAGCACGCCGGCCTCCTGCGCCCAGTCGGCCATACGCGCGACGTTGTGCGCCATCGCCCCCGCGTCGAGCGTGAGCACAGGCGTCGCGAAATCGGAACGGGCGGGCTCCGTCGCCAGGAACTGCGCCCTCGTGCGTCCGTGCGCGGACGGCGGGAAGGACTTGTCCTGCACGGACAGCGGGCGGGCACCACTCGAAGACGTCTCCACCCTTCCATGATGCCGCCCGGTTGCGTTCGATGCAATCAGCGTTGCATCGAATTGCACCGCCGGATATCCTCGATCCATGCCCGCGTCCGACGTCTCCTCCACGACTTCTCACGAAGGATCGGTCCGGGCGTCCGCACGTCAGGATCCGCGGAGGAGTCCCCGATGAACCAGACCGTGACCCGCGCCCTGGACCTGCTCGTCGCCCTGCAGGACGGCGCGCGCACCCTGGACGAGTGCGCCGAACGGCTCGGCGTGCACAAGTCGACCGTGCTGCGCCTGCTGCAGACGCTCGAGGCGCAGCGCTTCGTGACCCACGACGTGCAGCATCGCTACCGGCTCGGAAGCCGACTGTTCGACCTCGCCGGCGCCGCCCTCGCCCAGCGCGATGTGCGCGAGGTGGCCCGCCCGCATCTCGAGCGGCTCAACGACCGCACGGGACAGACGGTGCATCTGGCCGCCTACGAGTCGGGCGATGTCGTCTACATCGACAAGCTCGAGGCGCGCACGGGCATCCGGATGTACTCGCGCGTGGGCCTGCGCGCCCCACTGCACAGCACGGCGGTGGCGAAGGTGCTGCTCGCCGATCTGCCTGCGTCCACGCGGCGGGAGATCGCCGAGGACATCGACTACGTGCCGTACACCGAGCGCACGATCGCGAACCCGGCGGACTTCCTCGCCGAGCTCGAACGCGTGCGCGCCGACGACTTCGCCCGCGACAGCGGCGAGCATGAGAGCTTCATCAACTGCATCGCCGCACCCATCCGCGACGGCAGCGGCGCCGTGGTCGCCGCGGCGTCGGTATCGGTGCCGACCATGTCATTACCCGCGCACGAGGTGCTGGCGCTGCTGCCGCAGCTGGTCGAGGCGACGCAGGCGGCATCCGCAGACCTGGGCTGGGCGCCGCGCCCCGCCCGCCCCGACCGAGAGGATCGACCATGACCGAGCAGAACCAGAAGACGCGCGTGCTCACGACCGACGCCCCCGCCCCCGCACACGTGTTCTCACAGGGAGTGCGCAAGGGCCCGATCGTGCAGGTGTCTGGCCAGGGCCCGGTGGATCCGGCGACGAGCGAGTACCTCTTCCAGGGCGATGTCGCCGCGCAGACCATCCGCACGCTCGAGAACGTGCGGGCGATCGTCGAGGCGTCGGGAGCGACCTTCGACGACGTGGTGATGCTGCGCGTCTACCTGACCAAGCGCGAGGACTTCCCGATCATGAACGAGGCCTACGGCGAGTTCGTCACGACGCACACCCCGAGCGGCGTGCTCCCCTCGCGCACCACGGTGTTCACGGGCCTGCCCCGCGAGGAGATGCTCGTCGAGATCGACGCGCTCGCCGTCGTCTGAGCCGTCGGCTGCGCGATTTTCCCGTTCGGTCCCTGAGGTTCAGCGCCTGGAGCTCGGTCAGGCGCTGAGCGGATGAATGGCGTCGAGCGGGGTCTCCGCCCGAGCACGGGCGAGGTCGTACCCTTCCTGCAGACGCATCCAGAACTGCGGAGTGGTGCCGAAGAACGCGGCCAGACGCAGGGCGGTGTCCGCAGTGATCGCCTGCCGACCGCGAATGATGCGAGAGATACGCGACTGGTCGACACGGATCCGCTTGGCAAGCTCGTACTGGCTCACACCGAGCGGTTCGAGGAACTCTTCACGCAAGATCTCCCCCGGCGTGGACAGGTCGTCAGTGATAGTCGATGAACGAGACATGATCTGCTTCTCCTCCCTCCCAGTCGAAGACTAACCTCCACTGGTCATTGACACGGATGCTGTAACTGCCCGCTCGGTCACCGTGCAGCTTCTCCAGATGATTCGAGGGCGGGATCCTCAGGTCGTGGAGTTCGCCGGCCGCGTCCAGCATCTGAAGCTTGCGCACCAGACGCTTGCGAACGTCCGGCGGCACACGCCGGGGCGGAGGACCGCCGAGCCAGAATTCCTCGACGTCTCGATCCGCGAACCTCACGAGATCATACTAGCGCAACGCGCAAGTATGGGCGAGTGATCGCACCCACTTTCGAAGGGCCCGATCCGCTTCACAGCTCGATCTGCGACCCCATCACGATCACCCGGTCGCGGGGCAGCCCGAAGTGGTCGCTCGCATCGGTCGTGATGTGCGAGGCCGCCAGGAACAGCCGCTTGCGCCACCGCGCCATTCCTCCTCTGCGCCCCTCGCGCAGCTCGATCTTCGACAGGAAGTACGTGGCGTTGTCCAGGTCGAGCCAGCCCTGCGTCTTGTGCGGCGGGATGGTGCGCAGGGCACGGGGCAGATCGGGCTTCTCGGCATAGCCGAACCTCGCGGAGATGTAAAGGATCCCGTCGGTCGGATCCCCCAGGTCGTCGACCGTGCAGCGCTTCGTCCGCGTGACGCGGGGCACGTTCTGGATGTCCACGGACAGGATGATCACCCTGGCGTGGCGCACGTGGTTGTGCTCGACGTTGGCGCGTAGCGCGAGCGGTGTCGTGGTGCCGCCGGGGTTGAGGAAGATGGCCGTGCCGGGCACGCGGTCGATGAGCTTCGGGTGCGTGCGCAGATTGCTCACGAAGTCGGCCAGCGACCCCTCCGCCTCGGTGCGGCGCGCGGTGATGAGCGCCCGTCCGCGCTGCCAGGTCGTCATGACGATGAACGCGGCGAGACCGATCGCGAGCGGCAGCCAGGCTCCGTGCACGAACTTGGTGGCGTTGGCGGCGAGGAACAGCAGGTCGACCGCGAGCAGGATCACGGCGCCGATCCCGAGGATCCAGCCGGGGGTCTTCCAGCGTCGCCGAGCCAGGTAGAAGAAGAGGAGCGTCGTGATCGTGATCGTGCCGATGACCGCCATTCCGTACGCGAACGCGAGGGACGCCGAACTGCGGAAGACGAACACCAGGGTGATCACCGACACCATGAGCAGCCAGTTGATCCACGGCACGTAGATCTGCCCGTGCGTCTCGGACGACGTGTGCGTCACGCGCAGCCTCGGCAGGTAGCCGAGTCCGGACGCTTGAGCTGCCACCGAGAAGGCGCCGGAGATCACCGCCTGCGAGGCGATCACGGTCGCCATGGTGGCCAGGACGACGAGCGCGATCCGACCCCATTCGGGCGCGAGCAGGAAGAAGGGCGCGGACATGTTCGCCTTGTCCTCCAGCAGCAGCGCGCCCTGCCCCAGGTAGGTGAGCGCCAGGGCCGGGAAGACCAGGAACAGCCAGGCGAAAGAGATCGGCTTGCGGCCGAAGTGGCCCATGTCGGCGTAGAGCGCCTCGGCGCCGGTGACGGACAGGACCACGGCGGCGAGCGCGAAGAACGCGATGTCGAAGTGGCCGACCATGAACTCGACCGCATAGGTCGGCAGCAGAGCCAGCAGGATCTGCGGGTCGTGCGTGATCCCGCCGATCCCGAGGACTCCTATGACGATGAACCAGACCGCCATGATCGGCCCGAACAGCCGTCCGACCACGGCGCTCCCGAGCTTCTGGATGAGGAAGAGGATCAGCAGGATCGTGGCGGTGATGGGGACGATCCACTCCTCCAGGCCCGGATTTATGGTCTTCAACCCCTCCACCGCGGAGAGCACCGAGATCGCCGGAGTGATCATGCTGTCGCCGAGGAAGAGCGCGGCTCCCAGCACGGCGAGACCGGACAGGACCGCGACCGTGCGCGTGCGTCCCTTCGGCGCCCAGCGGCGCAGCAAGGTCAGCAGCGCCATGATGCCGCCCTCGCCGTCGTTGTCCATCCGCATCGCGAGCAGCACGTAGGTGATTGTGACGATCAGGATCACCGACCACACGATGAGCGAGACGATCCCGTACAGGTTGTCCGTCGTGAGCGGGATCGGGTGCGGATCATCAGGGTTGAACACCGTCTGCAGGGCGTAGATCGGGCTGGTGCCGATGTCGCCGAAGACGACGCCGAGAGCGCCCACGATCAGCGCGAGCCGGAGGGGGCTCCTCGCGGGTGCTGCGCTCTTCGCGCCGATGACGGACTGGCTGCTCACACGACGAAGCCTAGGGCCGGATTCCCGCGCCACCGGGCGCCCCTCACGGAATCCTCACACGGCGTGCCGAAGCGGCCCTCACGAGATCCTCACGAGGTGGGGCACGACACCGGGCGCGCCCCCGTGAACGTGGGAGCGCCGGCCCCGATGCGGACATCGGGACCGGCGCTCCGGAACATTCCTGCCGGTCCGATCAGCTCATCGGGTCGGCCGTCGTGTCGCCCTGAAGGCGCCGACGTCGGCGGGACATCACCAGGAAGGCACCGGCGAGCAGCACGAGCACTCCGCCGATGATGCCGGTCGTCAGCAGCGCATCGCCGTTGAGACCGGTGGCGGCGAGGTTGCCGTTGTGGGTGCCGCCGTGGTTGCCGCCCGTGCCGGGATCCCCGCCGCCCGGGGTGGTCGGCGTCGGGGTCGGGGTCGGCGTCGGGGTCACCACGTCGGCCACCACGAAGGTGCTCTCCGCGGCCGCGCTGCTGACGCCGCCGTAGGTCTGCACCGCGGAGATCGTGTGCGATCCCGAGGCGACCGACGGCGGCAGTGCGACGGACCAGGTGCCGTCCTCGTCCACGACCGTCGCGCTCGCGGCTTCCGCCGCGGGCGCCGCTGCCTTCGCGGCAGCGGCCTTGGCGGCACCGGCCTTGGCCGCGACCTCCGCGCCGTCGAGAGTGACGACCACATCCGCCCCGGGGACGCCGGTGCCGCTGACGGAGGCAGGCGCCTCGTCGAGCTTCGCACCGTTCGCCGGTGACGTGATCGCCGGCGCGTCCGGCTTCGCCGGATCCTCGGAGAGCGGAGCACGAACGGTGAGGAGCGCTGCCGTGTTGTTCTGCAACGACTTCTTCACGGTGACGACGGTGCCGTAACCGACGCCCGCATCCGCAGGGTTGCCGGTGCCGAGCGTGGTGAACCCGAGGTCATGACCGTACAGATCCGTCGCCGGGGTGCCGTCCGGGTTGACGACGCGCGTGCTGTAGGGCGCGCCGTCGACCGAGGGCACGACCACCGAGGCGTCGCGCAGGCGGTTGAATAGCTGACCGTCGCGGACCTCCAGCCCGGCCACCCAGCCCTGGTCGTCGGTGAAGGACTTCACCGGCGTCTGGGCCGCGATGTCGGTGCAGGCCTCGTTGAAGTCCACGTCCACCAGGCAGTCCTTGAACGGCAGAGTGGGCGTGAGACCGAACGCGGCGTTGGACGACTGCGCACGGCTGGAGATGTTCTTCGTCGTGGACGGATCCATCTCGGCCGCAGCCCCCGTACGACGCAGCGGGTCGAAGTGGCTGTCCACGAGGAGCAGGCCGCCCTTCGCCCCGTAGCTCGGCAGGTTGGTCAGGTTCGAGGTGACCTGGTTGGAGTCGCCGTAGGCGGTGTCGCGGTACCAGACCAGCGCGCCGGGCGCGTTGTACGGAACCTTCTCGACCTTCCATCCGGCGTCGCTGTACACCGTGGTGTAGCCGTACTTCAGGCCCTCGTCGAAGCCGTCGAAGTTGCGCCACTCGACCAGGTAGTACTGCGCCTTGATCTGCGTGCCCGTGTCGCGCACCCAGCCCGCCCCCGTGGTGTCGGTGAACGTGCCTGCGGTCGCGGTCCAGCCGTTGTCGCCGGACTCCACGTCATCGGTCCAGACGTCGGCGCCGCCGGCCGTCAGGGCGAAGTCGTCGGAGAACCAGCCGCGATCCTCGTAGGCCGCGTCGGTCGCCTGGCGCAGACGCACCTGGATGTTCTGACCGGCGTACGCCGACAGGTCGATGTGATCGTGACGCCAGCCGTCCGTGGAACCGGTGAGTCCGTACTTCTTGTTGCCGAAGTCCTTCATCCGCCCGTTCGGGTCGCTGTAGCCGTCATCCGTCGAGACCAGCGCACCGGACTCGTCGTAGACCTTCTGCTCGGTCCAGGTGGATCCGCCGTCGGTCGAGACCTCGACGAAGCCGAAGTCCCAGTCCTCCTCGATGACGTAGTCGTTCCACATCGAGAAGGTCGCGCCGGCCGGCACGTTGTCGATCGAGCGCTTCAGCTGCGCGTCGGCCCAATCCTGATCGGCGTTCGAGTACCACATCTCGGATCCGCTGTGCGGCTCGGCGAGGGTGATGCGCTTGTCCGGCAGGTTGATCTTGACGCCGTCCTCCGTGCCGTTCGCGGGACGGGATGCCTGGCCGACCTTGATGGTCTTGGTGCCGTCGCCCGGGTTGATCTCCACGGGGTCGACCCAGCCGAGCACCCACTTGTCCCAGATGCCCATGTGCGTCGGCATCGACTGGAAGATCGGTCCCGAGTGCGAACCCGAGCTCATCAGGTCCCAGAAGTCGATGTCGGAGTTGCCCGCGTTCGACGTGTCGTACAGATCCGGAAGGCCCAGGTCGTGACCGTACTCGTGGGCGAACACGCCGACGCCGGAGTTCTCCGGCTGAACGATGTAGTTCTGGATCTTGAAGTCGGTGCCGGGAATCGTGGCGCCACCCGCGACGTCGGACGAGTGCGCCCAGACCGCGTAGGTGCCCTCCTTGCCGCCGCCGCCGGACTTGTCCTCACCGGCGTGCACGAGCACGACGTGGTCGACGATGCCGTCCGGTTCGTGGACGTTGCCGTCCCCGTCGCGGTCGCCCTGGTCCTCCAGGTCGTAGTCGGCCCACGGGAAGTCCGGGTTCTGCTGCGCGAGCGCCGCGACGGCGTCGATGGGCAGCTGGCCAGGGCCGAGCGGGTTGTCGGGGTGACCCTGCATGTCCTGCATGGGTCCGGCCGTGTACTCGCCGGTCTTCGGGTCGATGTGACAGACGGTGGCCCCGTAGTACCCCTCGGAGTGCGGGACCTTGACCCAGGCCGTGGCCTCACCGGAGAGCGAGTAGGCGCCGCGCGACATCTCCTCGTACATCTTCTTCATGGTGTGGCCGGAGATGTCGAAGCCGGGCTGGCCGTCCAGGCCCGTCAGGTCGGTCCGCACCCGCTCGGTGATGCCGTCGTCGGAGAAGAGCATCCTGTTGTAGAAGTCGCTCGAGAAGTCGGGCACCCACATGGTGTTGTTGTCCTTGTGGGCCGCGTCTGCGGGATTCGGGATGTTGTTGTGCAGCGTCGGGCCCTGCACATCGCCCGGCTTGCAGTCCGTCGCTCCGAACCCGGTCGGCACCTGCAGGCCGGAGAAGTCCTCCGTGCCGTCGAATTCGACGAGGATGGTCAGGAGCTTGGCCTGCTGCGTGCTGTCGGCGTGCTTGAGGTTCTTCGGGCTCTCGCCGGTCTGCACCGCCTCCGCCTCGGTCTTGGCGAGCTGCTCGGCCGCGACCGGGTTGCCCTGTGCGTGCTTCTGGTCGTTCTCCTTGGCGCGATCGAACGCGGCGTCGCTGACCGCCTTCCGCGTGCTCGCGCCGCCCCCCAGGTCGGCGACCGGCTGGTCGTCGGACGCGTCCGTGAACGCCTCGGCCCGAGGAGCCACGTAGTTGATGTAATGATCGCTGGCGCCGCTCTTGCCCGCGATGCCGTTCGCCGCCGCGGAGGAGCTCGCGCCCGCCGCCTGGGCACTCGGCGGCGCAGCGCTCGGCGGCGCCGCACTCGCGGGAACGGCCCCGAACGTCGCCACCCCAGCGGCGGCGAGCACGAACGCCGAAGTCGTCGCCACTGCACGTCGTCGTGCGTGTGCGCTCTTTTCTGACATCGATTCTCCCTCCAGGCATCGCCACGACGGTTCCCGGGCGATGCGTACGTCATGCGCCGATCTGGCGCACACAAGTTCCAGGAATACCGTGAAACCCCTATGCAAGGGAAGAGAATCAGCTGATAAAGAAGGAACTTCCTGGGCGCGCACCTCCGAGCCGACGCGAAAGGGCGCCGCAGGATTCTTCTCCCGCGACGCCCTAGCTGCGCACCCTCGATCCGAGGATGCGGCCCGATCAGCCCTTGTTGCAGACTTCCTGCAGCTTCTTGCCCTGCTCGGTGAGCTTCGCGCTGGCGTCCTGTGCCTTGGTCGAGATCTCCTGGGCCTTGTCCTGGGCCTGCTTGAGCTTGTCCATCGCGGCAGGGTCGGTGGCGTCGATGTTCTTCAGGTCGGGCATCTCGAAGCCGTCGAAGACCTTCACGAAGCCGTTGAACTCGGTCGCGAACGCCGTCAGCGGCGCCTTCACGGCCTCGTTGGTGACCTTCTTGCCGGCCTCCTCGAGACCCTTCTGCACGGGCGCGAAGATCTCCGCGAAGTCGACCTTCTCGCCCTGGGTGGCCTGCTGCATGGCCGAGTTGACGTCGCTCGAGATGCTCGAGGTGGCCTTGTTCATCTCGGTGTTGGCGATCTTGCACGCGTCGGCCACGCTCTGGCCGCCCGAGCAGGCGGTCATGGTCGCGGTGAGGACGATCGCTGCGGCGAGGCCGCCGATACGGGTCAGGGTTGCCTTGTTCATGGTGAGCTCTCCGGTCTCTGCATGGATGTGGCTGCCGGTCCGTGAGGGCGCGACAGCCGTGATCGCCTTCCACCCTATTCCGAGCTGATGCATAGCTTCGGACCGGGTCGGCGGATCCGGCGCGATCGTGACCGCACCGAGATGCCGCCGCCTGCGTCGGCAGGTCGGCGGGCCGGCGCCCCCTCGCCCCGGCAGGCCTGCGGGCCGGCGCCCCCTCCCAGCACCCGCGCCCCCTCGTACGGACGCACCCACGAGGGGGCGCCGACACCACTAGGGGGCGCCGACGTTCCCAAGCACCGAAGCTGGGGACGGCGCGAGTACGGCTCCCTCACCGGGCGTTCGCCCCTCTCAGGGACACCCCCACGAGTCGGCGCCCCCTCCCAGCACCCGCGCCCCCTCGCAAGGACGCACCCACGAGGGGGCGCCGACACCATGAGGGGGCGCCGACATCCCCAGCACCGACGCTGGGGACGGCGCGCGTCCGGGATCCCGCGCGCGTTTGTTATGCTGGCCAGGCGTCATCGACGTGCGGGGCTGTAGTTCAATGGCAGAACTTCTGCTTCCCAAGCAGATAGCGCGGGTTCGATTCCCGTCAGCCCCTCCACATGGCTCATCCGCGAGCTCGCGCCACAAGAACGCCGGTTACGACGGCAAACGGCGTGCGGCTATCGTGCCAGCCAGCCGCCGTCGACGACGAGGGTGTGCCCGTTGACGTAGCCGGCGTCGGGCCCGACGAGGAAGGCCGCGGCGTGCGCGACTTCTTCGGGGGTACCCCAGCGCCCCGCCGGGATTCTGGAACGGATCTCGGCCTCTCGCGCCTCGTCCTCACGCAGTGCCGTCGTGTTGTTCGTCGAGATGTAGCCCGGCGCGATGCAGTTCACCGTGACCCCGCGCGCGGCCCACTCGTTGGCAAGGGTCTTGGTCATGCCGACGACGGCGTGCTTCGTCGTCGCGTACGAGACGACGTTGATGCCACCTTGGAACGAGAGCAGGGAAGCGATCGTGACGACCCTTCCGAATCCGCGCTCGACCATGGCCGCGCCGAGCGGCTGGGTGAGGGCCCAGACCGCTCTGAGGTTGACGTCGAGCACCCGTTCCCACTCCCGCGGATCGTGTGTCGCGGCCGGTTCCCGGTAGATGATCCCGGCATTGTTCACCAGCACGTCGATCGGGTCCTCGACAGCGAGGCGGCCCGCGAGGTCTCGTGTCGCGGCGACGTCCGAGAGATCGCACTCCACCGCGTCCACGTCCAGTCCTTCCGCGCGCAACGCAGCAGCCGCGTCCACGGCGCTGGCTCGCCCGAGGATCGTCGTGCGTGCACCGTCGTACGCCAGTCGTCGTGCGCACGCCAGCCCGATCCCCGATCCACCCCCCGTCACCAGTGCGTGACGACCTTCTAGCGCTCGCGACCTCCCGCTGCGAACCTCGTGCTCCACCGCGTCTCCCTGTCCTCCGACCGCAGGGCCAGATTAATTCTGTTGTACAGAAAATGCTTTCCTTTCAGGGAAACTATTGTCCAAGATGGGGTCGAGGTCAATACGTCTCATTGACCCGAGGACCAAACCACACGGACGAGCATCGAGGCTCGTCCCGCACCCTAGGAGGACCCGTGGCTCGCCTACGTTCGCGTTTGCTTCCCCTGATCGTCGGACTCAGCTCCATCGCGCTGCTCGCCACGGCGTGTGCGCCGGGTCCGGCCGAGAGCGACGCTGCTCCCACGCCCGCGCATTCGGTGAATCCGAAGGACTTCGCAGGCAAGACCCTCAACTACGTCTACTTCACCGACGGCCCCGACGAGAAGGGGACCCGTGACCTGATCGCGAAGTTCGAGAAGAAGTACGACGTCAAGGTCAACCTCGAGATCCTCGCGTTCGGCGACCTGATCAAGTCCGTCCAGGCCCGCCTCACCGGCGGCAACGCACCCGACGTCGTGCGGCTCTCCTCGCTCAGCGAGTTCCGTGATGACCTGCTGCCCCTGGACGACTACACCGGGGCCGGCTTCAAGGACGAATTCCTGCAGGGGTCCCGTGCCGCCGCGACCAACGCGAAGGGACAACTCATCGCCGTCCCCTCCGACCTCACGATCAACGCGCCGTTCATCAACGTCGACCTGTTCAAGAAGGCCGGCGTCGCGCTGCCCGACGAGAAGAAGCCGTGGACGTGGGACGAGCTGCTCACCGCCGCGAAGAAGGTTCAGGCTGCGACCGGCGTCCCTTACGCGTTCGCGATGGACAAGTCCGGTCACCGGCTTTCCACGGTCCTCAGCGAGTACGGCACCACCCTTGTCGGTCCGGACGGCAACACGCTCGATGCCGCCAAGGCGGAGAAGGCCCTCAGCCCGCTCGTCGATCTGATGAAGGACGACAAGATGCCGAAGGACTTCTGGCTCGGCTCGGGTTCGAAGTACAAGGGGGCGAACGAGATCTTCCTGACCGGGGACACGCCCGTGTACCTGTCCGGCAACTGGCAGGTCAGCCAATTCGTGCAGAACGCCAGCTTCAACTGGGCTGTGGCCCCGAACGCTTGCGCCAAGGAGTGCGGCGGCTTCCCCGGCGGCAAGTTCATGGCCGCGTTCAAGGAGTCGAAGAATCCCGCCCTCGCGGCCGAGTTCGTCAAGTTCATGAACTCTGCGGAGAACCAGACCACGTTCGTCACCGCTGCCGGATCCCTGCCGACCCGCGCCGACCTCGCGAAGTCGGGCGTGAAGTACGGTGACGCAAAAACGCAAGCCGCGATGGACGTGTTCAACGCCGAACTCAAGCGCACCCCCGAGGCGGACTTCAGCACCATCGGCAACCCGGCCTTCACCGGATCGGCCACCGAGCTGGTCAACCAGATCTCGGCGGTGGTCGCGGGCCAGAAGGATCTCTCCGCGGCGATCAAGGATCTGTCCACGAAGATCGACCAGCTGGTGGCGGAGACGAAGCAATGACCACCGTCGCCGTCCCGCTTGCGCTGAACCGGCGCAAGCGGGCCCCTTGGGGGCTCCGCCTCGCGCCGTACATCTTCCTCTTCCCGAACATGCTCATCTTCGGGATGTTCACCGTCTGGCCTGCACTCAACGGCTTCAACATGTCGATGTACGCCTCCAGCAACGGCCGCACGTTCAAGCCCGTGGGGCTGGGGAACTACACGACCATCCTCACTGACGCCCAGTTCTGGTCGGTGGCGCGAAACACGGTCGTCTACGCGATCGCCTTCGTGCTGCTGTCGACGGTGCTGGGCATCGGACTCGCCGTACTGATCGAGGCGCAGAAGCGCTTCAAGGTCTTCTTCCGCAGCGCCTTCTTCATCCCCGTGCTCATCTCCCCGGTCGTCGTCGGTCTCGTCTGGGGCTGGATGCTGGAGCGCAAGAGCGGTGCGGTCAACACCTGGCTGAGCTGGCTCGGGGTCGGGGAGATCCCGTGGCTGGTCGACAGCACCTGGGCGATGGTCGCGATCGTCGCCGTCGGGATCTGGATGCAGGTCGGCTTCTACATGCTGATCCTCCTGGCCGGGCTTCAGTCGATCGATCCCACCCTGTACGAAGCCGCCCGTATGGACGGTGCGTCGGCGTGGACCCAGTTCCGCTCGATAACGCTCCCGATGCTGCAGCCGAGCATCGTCGTTGTCGTCGTGCTGGCCACGATCCATGGGTTCCAGTCGTTCGACTTCATCTACACCCTGACCGGCGGCGGCCCCGTCGGCGCGACGATGCTGATCGTGCAGTACATCTACGAGAACGGGTTCCAATCGCCGATCCGCTACGGCATCGCGTCGGCCGGCGGCGTCCTGCTGTTCCTCGTGGTGTTCGTGATCACGATCATCAACTGGCTGATCAGCAGGAAGAGAGAAGCGGTATGAGCGCTCAACCCGCGGGTGCGCCCCGTCGCACCTGGACCTCCCTCGGCAAGACCCGGCTCTCGGATGTGCTTCGTGTGGTCGTGCTCACCGCGGGCTCCCTCGTCGCCCTGATCCCCGTGCTGTGGACGCTGCTCGGCGCGTTCAAGTCTCCGACGGAACTCGCCGCGCGTCCGCCGGGCTTCCTTCCGGATTCCTGGGCGTTGACGAACTTCACCGAGGCCCTCACCCGCTTCGACTTCACGACCTATCTGCGCAACAGCGTCGTGGTCACGATCGCGGCGACCGCCCTCACCCTCGCCATCAACTCGATGGCGGCCTACGCGCTGGCGAAGTACAACTTCCGCGGCAAGACGTTCCTGTTCGTGCTGACGCTCGCGACGATCATGATCCCGCTTCAGGTCATCCTGATCCCCGTCTATCAGGTCGTCGCCGGTCTCGGGCTGGTGAACACCCTATGGGGCATGATCATCCCCGCGGCCGCGACTCCCACGGGCGTGTTCCTGCTCCGCCAGTACATGCTGAGCATCCCCGACGAACTGATCGAGGCCGCCCGCGTCGACGGGTCCGGTGAGTTCCGCACGTTCCTGCGCATCGTCCTCCCGCTGTGCACGCCGGCGCTCGCCGTCGTCGCCATCTTCTCCGTGATGTGGCGTTGGAACGATTTCCTCTGGCCTTTGATCGTCGCCCAGAGCTCGGACGTGTATACGCTCCCGGTCGCGCTGGCGCGATTCAACGCCGAGGAGACGGTCCCGTTCAACCTCATCCTCGCGATGAGCGTCGTATCGATCCTTCCCGTCCTGATCATCTACCTGTTCTTCCAGCGGCAGATCGCGACGGGAATCGCCAACACCGGCGGCAAATAGCCCCGCTCGCATCAGCCGAGCGACCAGACATCGCCCACTCGAGTTTTGACCTTTCCCGGGCGGCGCGATGAACGGGTGGTGGCGGGACAGCAGCCCGCCACCACCTCACACTCCACGACATCACACTCCACGACATCACCCCGCAACGAGAGGCCAGGACTGATGGACTCATATGTCACCACTAAGGATCCGGACACCTGCCCGCGCTGCGGAGGGCGGGTCGGAACCGACGGGCAGACCCTCCGGTCAGGCAGCTGCACCGCCCGACATTCGCCCTCACGGACCACCGATGACCAGCAGACCGAGCACCAACAGGAGATCTCCTTCCATGACTGACACGGGCGCGACAGACCGCACCGTACACCTGACCGACGCCGAAGGAACCGTGCGGGACTGGCTCATCTCGCCCGCCTGGGCGATCCCTTGCACCGACCTGGACGCATTCCTGGCATCCGCCGGAGAGCCGTGGGGCGACGGACGGTGGATCCTCACCAACGGTCCGGACGTCAGCGCTTTCAAGGAGAGGCTGCTCGCGGCGCATCCCGTCGATGACGGCCAGGCGCTGCCGACGCCGTCGGAGGGTGCGGAGATCGGCTGGGAGGCGTTCGGCGTGCACCATGAGTCGTCATGGGCGCGAGCGCGCACCGGGTGGGATGGTTTCCTGGACTGGTCCGCCTTCTGCTTCACCCCGGAATACCGGGCGTCGCTCGCCACCACGGTGATAGAGGTGGATCAATCCGAATGGCGGACCCTCGAGGTGCACACCACAGGCCCGTTCATCCTCTGGCTCGACGGGGATGTCGTCCTCCGGGGAGGCTCGGTGTCGTACATGGAGCCGGAACGGCACAGCGTCCGCGTGCGGATCCCCTCCCGCACCACCACGGTCCACCTCGCGACCTGGCAGGTGGCCTTCCGGGAGTGCCGTCACATCGCACGGCTGCGCGTCGTCGGGCTCCCCGTGCGGGTCGTGCTGCCGTCACCGGGGGCGGACGAGTCGGCAGCCCGTCTCGCGGAGACCGTTCTCACCAGCATCGCCTCGACATCCTGGGCGCTGAGCGACGATCGTGCGCAGCTGACCGGACCCGCAGGAGTCGCGCTGAGGGTGCGAGTCGGCGATCAGGGCTGGCAGCGGATCCGCACCGACTCCGGCGGGATCGCGGAGTACTCCCTGTCCGGTGCGAGGGAGGAGCAGGACGAGGGCGCGGATGTCGCGCGCTCCGCCGGCGCCTCGATGCTGAGCTCCGGCGAGTCTGTGGTCGAGGTGGGCATCGATGACCCGCGCTGCCCGCAAACCGTGATGCTCCGGGTCGCGCGACTGCCGGAGGCGAGCACGGAGCGTGCGGAAGGATCTCCCGCCGACTGGCGCCGGGAGATCCTGACCCACATCGGCAGGAGCGGCCGAGAGACCGGGGTGGCGGGCGTGCTCGCCCGCCACTCCCTCGACCCCGCGACCCGCGTGACGGCGGACGACCTCGCCTCAGCGCTGCACCGGGTGCTCACGCGCGGCGACTGCGCCGACTTCGAAGTCGTCGCCCTGCTCTTCGCCTGGCAGTGGATCCCGGCCGAGAACTGGGACGCAGGCCTCCGGGAGACGGTGAGGGAGGCACTGATCGGCATGAAGTACTGGATCACGCAGCCCGGCCTCGATGCCATGTGCTACTTCACGGAGAACCACCAGCTGGTCTGGCACGTCGCCGAGGCCCTCGCCGGAGAGGCGTTCGACGAGGACGTCTTCCCCGTCGACGGCCGCCTCGGCGCTCAGCACGCGAAGGATGGACGGGCGCGCGCCGCCGCGTGGATCACGCGCAAGCTGCAGGGCGGCTTCAGCGAGTTCGATTCCAACGCGTACCTCGCGATCGACTCCTACGCGCTCGCCGCCCTCGTCGAGCTCTGCGCCGACGAGAATCTGACACGGGCCGCGCGTACGCTGCTGGACAAGATCCTGGTGACGCTCGCATCCAACTCCTGGCGCGGCATCCACGGCGCGGCGCACGGGCGCTCCTACGTGCACACCCTGCGCAGCAGCCGGTTCGAGGAGACCTCGCCGATCCTGCGGCTCATCGGCGGAGTCGGCACGCTCAACGACGCCGTGCTGCCCGTGACGGCACTGGCGCTCGCGCGCCGCTATGCGATCCCCGGTGTCGTCCGTTCGCTCGTGACGGAGATCCCCGACGAGTGGGAGGGGCGCCAGGTCTACCGCGGCAGGCTCGCGTTCGAGCGTGACCTGCTGGAGCGTCCATACCGCTCCGACCTCCGGATCCATCGCACTCCCGACGGGATGGTGTCGAGCGTCCAGGACTATCGCGCCGGCCTCCCGGGGCTGCAGGAGCACCTGTGGGGCGTCACGCTGGGACGAGAGATTCAAGTGTTCGTCACGCACCCGGCCAACGCCGACACAGGATCCAGCGCCCGTCCCAACGGGTGGGTGGGGCATCGAGTGCTCGGCCGGGTGCATCAGCACGGCAACGCCGTGGTGCATCTTCAGCGCTTCACGCCGACGGACCCCGCAGGCTATACGCATCTGTGGTTCCCCGCCGAGCAGTTCGACGATGTCGTCGTCACCGGGGACTGGATCTTCGGCCGCAGGGGAGACGGATACGTCGCCGTCGCGACGCCCGGCGGCGTTCGGCCCGTCACCACGGGCGACACCGCGCATCAGGAATGGCTCCCCGCCCGCAGCGGAGCAGCCTGGGTGGCCGTCTCCGGACGGCACGCCGTGGACGGCGCCTTCTCGGAGTGGATGAGGCACGTCGCGGCATCGACTCCGGAGTGGGGCGACGGTGACAGCGTCGACTGGCGCCGCAAGAGTGCCGCGCGATTGGAGCTGTCGTTCGACGACCCTTTCCTCATCGACGGCGCACCCGCCGGCTTCCACGACGGTCGGCCGGAAGAGGATCCGCACCTGACGAACCCCGCGGTGACCCTGGGCTTCGGCGACGAGCGCGCCACCGTGTCCTGGGCCGGTTCGGAGCTCGTGCTCGACATCGCCGGCGCGATCGCCGCCGCAGAGGCGGTGAGCTGAATGGCCGGGGAAGACCTTTCCTCCTCCGAGCTCGCCGAGCCGGCGCTCGCCCCACTCACGCGCGAGGCGTTCACCCTGGTGCAGGGCGATCTCGAGCACGCGGTGCGCGACGCCACCCGTAACCAAGGGCTGTCGCGCTGGTTCTGGGGCGAGGGCGTGTGCCTGCTCGCGCTGGTGCGGTTGTCGCGTGCTCGCGGAGAGCACGATCCTGCGGAGGTCGCGGCCTTCATGGCGGAGTACCGCGACGCCCCGCCCACTTTGGAACACGTGAACAACCTCGCCCCCGGTGCCGCCCTCGCCGAGCTGCACCGCCGCGACCCCCGTCCCGAGTATCGGCGTCTGCTGGACGAGTGCCTGGCCTGGTACGAGTCGGCGCCCGAGGCGACGCGGGACGCCGGCGGGGCCCTGGAGCATTGGCCCGGAGGGGTGTGGGCCGACACGGTCTACATGGCGGGGCAGTTCCTGCTGCGCGCCGGCGCGGTCCTGAACCGGGAAGACCTCGTCGTCGAGGCTCAGCGCCAGTGGATCGCACACGCCGAGCTGCTCCAGGATGAAACGACGGGGCTGCTCGCGCACGGAACCCACCACGGCATCAGGATCCCCTGCCACTGGGGGCGCGCGAACGCCTGGTTCGCCCTCTCGGGGGCTGACATCCTCGCCGCCACAGGATCCGCCGAGGTACGCGAGCGCCTCGTCCGCCTGCTGGAGAGCGCGGCCCGCCGGCAGCCCGACCATGGCGTGTGGGACGTGCTCCTCGACGACGCCCCCGAGACGAGGGGAATTCTTGAGACCTCCGCGGCCGCGGGTCTCGGCGCAGCGCTCCTACGCACGGCCGCGCTCAGCGACGGGATCGTCCGGGACCGGCTCGCCGCGGCCGGCGAGCGGGCCGTGCTCGGCTCGCTCGCCTACGTGGAAGACGGTCTGCTCACCAGGGTCAGCGCCGGAACCATCCTCCAGCTGATCCCGTTCGGCTACTCCGTCATCCGCGACGACCGCCCGCAGCCATGGGGGCAGGGCTTGACCATGGAAGCGCTCGCCGCCTGGCGAGAGACCGCACACCTCAGGAAGGACACCTTCGCATGACCGTTCACACCCGCTACGCGCACAGCCCAGAGGCCGTCGCAGCGATGGACACCGCACAGCTGCGCCGCGCTTTCCTCGACGGCGATCTGTTCCAGCCCGGGGAGGCCCGCGGCACCTATCTGCACGCGGACCGCATTCTCGCCTTCGGAGTCGTGCCCCTCGCCGACCCGGTCGAGCTGCCGGCTCCGGACGAAGTCAGGGCAGAGTTCCTCTTGCAGCGCCGCGAGGCCGGAATCCTCAACATCGGCGGCCCTGGTGCGGTCGTTGCCGACGGCGTCGCCTACCCGCTCTCGCACACCGAGGCCCTCTATCTCGGACGCGGGACACGGGACGTGTCGTTCTCGTCCGACGATCCGGCCGACCCGGCGGCGTTCTACGTCTTCACCGCCGTGGTGCACCAGACGCATCCGAACGCACGCATCAGCCACGACGAGATGAACGTCGTCGAGCTCGGCTCCGCGGAGACAGCGAACAGCCGCACCCTGAACCAGTGCATCATCGAGGGCCGCACGGCAAGCGCGAGCATCGCCTTCGGCTTCACGACGGTGCACCGCGGCAGCACCTGGAACACCATGCCGCCGCACACCCATGACCGTCGCACGGAGTGCTACCTCTACTTCGACATGGATCCCGCCGACCGCGTCTTCCACATGATGGGCGAAGTCGACGAGAGTCGCCATCTCGTCGTCGCCGATCGCGATCTCGTCGTCTCACCGAGCTGGTCGATGCATTTCGGCGCCGGGACCGGCCCGTACAGCTTCGTCTGGGCCACGGCCGGCGAGAACGCCGCCTACGACGACATGGATCATGTCAGGGTGGTGGACATCAAGTGACAGAATTCTGATCATGGCAGCCTCCGACAAGACCGCCTCCGAGCCGCCCCTCTCCGCCTTGCTGAAGGGCCTCTCCGTGCTGGAAGCGGTCATCTCCAACGAGCGCCTCTCCGACCTCTCCCGTGCGACGGGCTTGTCATACAGCACGGTGCACCGAATCCTCGCCGACCTCGGCGAGGGCGGATGGGTCTACCAGGACGAGGAACGCCATTACCACCCGGGACCGAAGATGCATGCCATCTCCGGTCTGCTGCGCGACGACGCCGAGATCGTCCTGCAGGCCAGGCCGCACCTGGAACGGCTGCGCCAGATGACAGGGATGACGGTGCACCTCGGAGTGATCCACGCGGACGAGGTCGTGTACGCCGCCAAACTCGACGGACACGGGTCCTATCGCATGGTCTCGCGGGTCGGCGGGAGCGTGCCGCTGCACTCCACATCGATCGGCAAGGCGGTCCTGGCCCGACTCAGCGATGACGAGGTGCAGCAGATCCTCCAGCGGACCGGCATGCGGCCCGTCACGCCGGGCACACACCGCACTCTGGGCTCACTCCTCGCCGACCTCGATGCGACTCGCAAGCGCGGGTGGGCGATCGACGAGGGCGAGAACGAAGTGGGACTGCGCTGCGTCGGAGCGTGCATCGTCGATGCCGGGGGGCGCGCGATCGGCGGCGTGAGCGTCTCCGCCCTCGAGTTCGAGATGCCCCTCTCCCGCCTCACCTCACTCGCGACGCACGTCATCGAGGCCGCCAGCGGGATCAGCGCCAGCCTCGGCGCCGCCTGAACCCCCGGCGCCCTCGCCGCGCCCGCCCTCGCCCTGCCGACCGGCGCCTCCCCCCGCTTCCCAGATCCGTCAGCCGCAGATGCCGACGACGAACCCCAGGAAGTCGGAGAAGCGGCCCCAGAGGTTCTGCCCGGAGGCGTCATCGGCGCGGTTACTGTTCGCATTGCCGATGACGTTCTCGATCGCGAGGATGTACGCATCCGAGGTCTGCGGCCTGCGCAGGCCCTCGACCTTGAGCCCGGCGGACTGCCCTGCGGCGATGTCCTGGGTCAGCACGAACCTCATCTCGGTCGAGCTGAGGAGGGTGAGCACGCCCGCACCCGCGGCCACCCCGACGAGGAGGTTGCCGACGCCCCCGCCGGTGAGCAGGAACGAGGATCCCGCCTTCACCGGGTTCCCGATCGCGGTGATCGTGTACTGCGGGTAGGAGAGCAGGACGCCGCCGAAGTTCACCTCCCAGCAGCTCGACCCGATCTGCACGTTCTGCTGAGCGATGGGGGCCGATGCCGAGGCCAGCGGCATCGCGACCGCCGCCGTGATGACCGGGACGGACCAGACGGCGGATCTCACAACGGTGCGACGCGATACCCCGCTCTTCTCGACACGCGATGACGTCATTTCAAGCCCCCAGTGCATGAAAGTCGAGCGGGAGTCCTCGGTACGACGACCCCTCAGGAGTGCGGCCCCAGGCTCCCTCGACGACGTCGAGGGCACCGCATTCGTGGTCAGCCTACGGTACGGCCGGGCCCGATGCCCTCGAGAGGCGTCGGGACGATCCCGGCGCGCTCAGCCGAACACCAGCGCCGCGGTGAAGAGCGTGTAGAAGACGACGACCGACCACAGGAACGCGCGCTCGGTGAGGCCCACGATCCGGCGGAGCTTGGGCAGAACGAGACTCGCGATCAGGGCGATGAGCGCGACCAGGATCACGATGGCGAGTACGCCGAGCACTCCGCCGATGACGGCGAGCAACGGCGAGCCGGCCTGCGCCGCGATGCGCTGCACGAGCGCGGCGATCCGATCGGCCGGGCTGTAGGCCGCCGCGAAGTTGATGATCGCGAGCGCGTAGTGCACGATCCCCTGCACGCCGAGGCGGGTCCCCCGCGGCGGGATGGGAGCGGCGATCATGAGCAACGGCGTGACGGCGGCGACCAGCAGGATCACGAAGCAAGGGATCCGGTAGTCCCATGAGCCGAGCCCGAGCAGCACGGCGAAGGCCGTCGCGGTCCACGCTCCCGCAGTGATCACGCTCATCACCCGGAACAGCCGAAGGGTCGGCCCGTTCGCGTAGTCGCTGACGGTGTCGCCTAGGAGGTGCGCCGGCGGGCGCATCGTGTGCAGCCGTGCGAACACGACGATCCGCGCGGCCCAGAGGACGAGCGCGAACATGGCCGCGACGAGCGCGGCCGGCTGGGAGTGAATGGTGTCCACGGTGTTCCTTTCCGAAACTCTGAATCCTGTCTGCCCTCGGCGCGGCTCAGTCCGCGGGGTCCGCGTTCAGCTGGGCGATCACACGGGCGAGCCGGGCGGACAGGTCGTCCGGATCCTCTCCCGCGGCGCGCACGACGTCATCGAACGATCCTCCGAGCGCCGCCGTCGCCTCCGCCAGACGCCGCTCGCCGGCGCGCGTGAGCACGACCGGCTTGGCGCGTCCTGCTCCGCGAACCCCCTCGGCGCGGATGAGTCCGGCGTCGACGAGGTCGCGGATGATGCCGCTCATCCCCGCCTCGGTGACCCCGACCGCCTCGGCGAGCCTTCGCGCGACGACGCCCGGGTGCTCGCCGACGATCGTGAGGGTCACGAATCGGCGCATCGACAACCCGAACGGAGCGAGCTTGCGCTCCCCCTGCGCATCCATCGTCATCACCAGTTCATGCAGCAGGTGGGAGAAGTCGGCCATGTCACTAACTTAAGTGCTTAAGTTATTGACGGTCAAGACCCGTCCGGGATCCGCCGCCCACCGATCACGACCTCAGTTCCGCGGTGCGTCTTTCGCTGTTCGGTCAGGACGTCTACGATCTCTGGCGAGCGCGGCATATCGAGCCGGGCCGGACGTAAAGGAGTTCACCTATGGCTGACTGGGCCGCTGACGTCAAGATCTACCGCCCCAACGCCGATGATGCTGCGATCGAGGGCCTCCTCAAGACCTACCGGCTCGTGATGAGCAGCCAGGACTCGGCATACGTCGCGTTCTCGGACCAGGACGAGGTCGAGACCGTCAAGACCAACTTCCTCAAGAACAAGCTCGGCCTCACCGAGTCGGATGCGGTACTCGACGCCGCACTCGACGAGGTCAAGGAGACCATGAAGGCGGACCGCACCAAGAGCCGCATCACGGTGTACTACCTGCTCGCCGAGAAGTTCGGCAAGCTGGGCCTGTTCCACTGAGCCCCGCTCTCGAAGATCGGAAGGACCCGCACCCGCCCTGGCAGGTGCGGGTCCTTTCGTGACAGCGCCGTTCCGCCGCAAGCCCGCTCCCCTCGGATCCTCGCCATACTGGCGGGATGACCGAACCCCTCGAGTACCGCGCGCACTTCGACTTCGAGATCGCCTTCGCGAACGGCGGCGGCATCCAGGGCGAGGGGTTCCGCCTCGATCTGCCCTCGCCCGACCTCGACGCCGACGCGATCGGCCTGCTCCTGGTCCGCCATCTGGGCCTCGCGCTCGTGGACTCGGTCGTGCTGAGCGACCTCCGGATCGTCGCCGAACAGCACCGCGGCAGCCGGGGCGTCGACGCCCCGGCCGTGGCCCCCGAGCGGCGGATCGTCGACCTCTCGCATGCGATCCACGCGGGTCTGATCACCTACCCCGGCCTGCCGGCGCCCGAGATCACGCCGTTCCTCACGCGGGATGACTCCCGCGCGAAGTACGCGCAGGGCACCGAGTTCGCCATGGACGTCATCACGATGATCGGCAACACGGGCACGTACATCGACTCGCCGTTCCATCGCTACGCCGACGGCGGCGACCTCTCCTCACTCCCGCTCGAGAAGCTCGTCGACCTGCCCGCCGAGGTCTTCCACCTCACCGACACCTGGTCGTCCGAAAGCCGCGGGATCGGATCCGCGACCCTCGCCGACCGCGACCTGCGCGGCACGGCCGTACTTCTGCACACGGGCTGGGACCGGCATTTCGGCACCCCGACGTACGGCCGGGGTGCGCCCTTCCTCACCGGCGAGGCCGCGCAGTTCCTCGCCGACGCCGGGGTGGCACTGGTCGGCATCGACTCGCTCAACATCGACGACACCGAATCCGGCGGCGAGCGTCCCGCGCACTCGATCCTGCTCGCCGCGGGGATCCCGGTCGTCGAGCACCTGGCCGATCTGGGATCGCTCCCGGCCCGCGGCGCGCGGTTCACCGCCGCTCCGCCCGCCGTGTCCGGGTTCGGCACCTTCCCGGTACGGGCGCACGCGGTCATCTAGGCGGATCCTGTTCGCGAGCGCTGCGCCCGGATCACCGACCGAGGACAGCGCCCTTCGTCAGAGCCCCTCGATCGACCCCTCGAAACCGAGCATCGTGTCCACTTCCGGCGGCGGGATCAGGCCCCCGTCGTCTTCGTCCACGGGCGGGCCGCCGGCGGTGGCCTCCTGCTCCTCGACCTTGTCCTCGTCCTCGTCGTGGCCCATCTCGTCCTCCTTCGCGGCGGATCCGGCCGGCGACGCCCTCGTCGACGCCCTCGTCGGCGCCGATCTCTCACGACGAGGCCGGATCCCGTCTCTCTGTCGGCAGGCTATGCCGCCTTCCGGGGGTTGACAAGGTCCGCCATGGACCGGTTCGCGCAGGCCTGCGGGGCCCGGATGTCCGCGCCCGCGGGTAGCGTGTCCCCATGTCCCCGCGTCCCGCCATCACCCTCCGTGCCCGCACCGAAGCCGACTACGACGCGCTCTACGCCCTCGCCGCGGAGCTCGAAAGCTGGGAGCAGCGCAGTCCGCTCCGCCCCGCGGCGATGACGCGAAAGGGCTGGGAGGCGCGCGTGGCCGAGTACGACGCGGATCCGAACGGCAACCTCGGCTTCGTGATCGACGTCGAGGGAGAACCCGTCGGCACCGTGAGCCTGTTCGACATCGACGGCTTCACCGGGACGGCGGAGGTGGGCATCGCTCTCGCCGCGTCGGCACGCGGCCGAGGCATCGGCACGGAGGCCATCGCGCAGATCATCGAGTTCGCGTTCGTGCGGGCGAACCTGCGCAGGGTGCACCTCGAGGCGATCGCATCGAACACGGCGGCGCTCCACATCTACGAGAAGGCGGGCTTCGTCGTCGAGGGGCGCCAGCGCGAGCACGCCTGGGTGCGCGGCCACTACGAGGACATCGTGCGGATGGGTCTGCTCCGCTCCGAGTGGCTAGCGCGCGGCACCGACTGATCCGCCCACGGCGTACGGTCGAAACCAGACGATCGAAGGGGATCCGCATGGCGACGCACACCGTCACGAACCAGGCGCCGCCGCGCGAAGGCATCGACGAGTTCTCCTTCGATCTGCCACTCGTCGAGGGCGTACGGCGTCACGGCGCGTCGTGGGCCGTGCCGGAGCTGGTCGCGACCGGGGAGCTGGTCGGATCCGCCGCGTTCCAGCACGACGCAGAGCTCGCCAACGTGCATGAGCCCGAGCTCGTGGCGTTCGATCGCTGGGGACGACGCATCGACGAGGTCGAGTACCACCCCTCATACCACCGCGTCCTCTCGGCTGCCGTCGCCGCCGGGGCGCACACCGCCGCCTGGGCGCATCAGCGTTCGGGCGCACAGGTCGCCAGGGCCGCGCAGTTCCTGCTCTTCGCACAGGCGGAGCCGGGGCACGCCTGCCCCGTCTCGATGACGCACGCGGTGGTGCCGGCGCTGCAGCAGTTCGCATCAGCCGGGCTGCAGGAAGAGTGGATCCCGCGCCTGTTCTCCCGGGACTACTCGCCCGCACTCGCAACCGGCAAGACCTCCGCCCTGTTCGGGATGGCGATGACCGAGAAGCAGGGCGGATCCGATGTGCGCGCGAACCGGACGTCCGCGGCGCCGGCCGGTGACGGATCCTGGATCCTCACCGGGCACAAGTGGTTCTGCTCCGCGCCGATGTCGGACGGCTTCCTCGTGCTCGCGCAGGCGCCCGGCGGGCTGAGCTGCTTCCTCGTGCCGCGCGTGCTGCCCGACGGATCCCGCAACCCGTTCCTCATCCAGCGCCTCAAGGACAAGCTCGGCAACCGGGCGAACGCCTCGAGCGAGGTCGAGTTCGACGCCACGACGGGTTGGCTGGTCGGCGAGGAGGGCCGCGGCGTCCGCACGATCATCGAGATGGTCAACCAGACCCGGCTGGACTGCATGCTCGGCTCGGCCGCCGGTATGCGACAGGCGACGGCCGAGGCGATCTGGCACGCGCAGCACCGCTCAGCGTTCGGTGGGCTGCTGGCCGAGCAGCCCGCGATGACGCAGGTGCTCGCCGATCTCGCGGTCGAGGCCGAGGCCGCGATCACCTCATCCCTGCGCGTCGCGGCCGCCTACGACGCGGATGCCCCCGCGGCGGACGAGCCGTTCCGGCGACTGGCGACCGCGGTGCTGAAGTACTGGATCTGCAAGCGCGGCCCCGGTCACGCGTACGAGGCGCTGGAGTGCCTCGGTGGCAACGGCTACACCGAGGCGTTCCCGCTCGCCCGGCGCTATCGCGAGCAGCCCGTCATGGCGGTGTGGGAGGGATCCGGCAACGTCATCGCGCTCGACGTGCTGCGCGCGATCGCCCGCGAGCCCGAGACCGCCGACGCCCTGCTCGCCGAGGTGCGCCTCGCGGAGGGCGCGGATGCGCGGCTCGACGGGCACGTCACAGACACCGAGCGGCTTCTCCGGGCAGCGCAGCGGGATCCCGCATCCGCCGATGCGCAGGCCGGTGCGCGCCGGCTCACCGAGGCGCTCGCGGTGGCCCTGCAGGCGTCGCTGCTCGTGCGGCATGCCCCGGCCGCGGTCGCCGATGCGTTCGCGTCATCGCGCCTGGGCGGGGCGCGCGGATTCCTCTACGGCGCCATGCCGGCGGTGGCCGCCTCCGCGATCGTCGAGCGCCACGCCGGCTGAGCCGGGGCGATCGCCGACGGCAGTCGCGACCGGCGACGGTCGTACCGGCGACGGTCGTGCCGGCACTGGGCCCGATCGGGCTCCGCCCTCGACGAGAGCGGAGCCCGACTCCGGGAGTGACCCCGGCTCAGCGCGAGGTCAGCTGCAGCCGCCGCCCTGGCCGAGGTGCTTGCCGTTGTTTCCGGCGCAGTAGGCCGGCGGGACGATCGTGCCGGTGGCCGGATCCAGCGTCAGCGACGCATCCTTGCGCGGGTGGGACAGGTCGAGCATGTTGCCGAGCGACCCGGCGACCGCGTCCAGCGATCCGTCGCCCAACCGGCCCAGGCCCCAGTTGTCCTCGATGAACCGCGAGATCGACGACTGCTGAGTGACGGTGTGGTCGACGAAGTTCTTCTTCGCGAACGGCGAGATCACGAGGAGCGGCTGACGCGGCCCGGGCCCGCAGCGGTCGGCGTAGCCACCGAGGACCGGTGTGCCGGAGGCCGCCGCGTCGAGGCACCAGGCCGCATCGTTCTGTGGGTCGTTCGACGCGTTGGTCACCGTCGCCGCGACATGGTCGTACCAGCCGTCGGAGTCGTCGTACGCGAGCACGATCGCCGTCGAGCCCCAGTTGTTCGACTTCTGGATCGCGTTGATCTCGTTCACGACGAACGCCTGCTCATCGATCGGGTCGGAGTACGACGCGTGACCGTCCTGGTAGTTCGGGGCCTTCAGGTACGAGACCGCCGGCATGTTGTCGGTGTCGACGACCTTGTTGAAGGCGGTGATGTCGTACTGGTGGTTGGCCTGGCCGGCGTGCCCGATCTCGGCGTCGGAGGCCGGTGCGAGGTGGTGCGGGTTGGCGGTCGATGCGAAGTACTGGAACGGCTCGTGGTGCGGGTTGTAGTCGGTCGACGAGACGCCGGCGATGTTCGTGTGCGACGTCGTGCACTGCGCGTAGTCGACCCCCTTGATCGTCTTGGTGCTCTGCGGCGTGAATCCACCCTGGAACCAGCCCCACGACACGTTCTTCTCATTCAGCAGGTCGCCGATGTTGCGGCCCTGCATCGCGGCGAGCGCGTAGCTCTTCGCATGGCTGTTGTCGGAGCAGTCGTCGAAGGCGGGATCCGGATCCTCCGTCATGGTGCCGACGCCCTGCGCGTTCGGGCTCTTCACCGTGTAGGCGTCGGGCACCGCGGTCTGCGCTCCGGTGAACGGATCCACGCTGATCACGCCGTGCGTCTGGCCCGAGACGAGGTTCAGCGCACCGGGGCTGGACGGGCCGAACGTGTCGGAGAAGCTGTTGTCGCTGAGCGCGTAGTGCTGGGCGTAGTTCCACAGCCCGGTGACGGTGTTGCCGTCGTAGTAGTCCATCGTCATGCCCGGCGTCGCGTAGCGGGGATCGCCCGGGTTTCCGCAGGTGTCAGTGCTGGTGTTCTCGACGAAGCGGTCCATGGCACCGCCGTTATACGCCTTCTGCTCGGCGAGGTACTCATGATCCTGGTCGCAGGTGACGGCCTGACCGGGGGTGAGCCGCTTCGGCTGCGCCGTGTTGGGGTTGTTCGGTGCGAGCAGGCCGGCATTCGCGAGCGTGGCGATGTCGGACGGCGTGCTCTTGGCCGCCGTGAACGAAGAGGCCGCGGCCCCCGTACCCTGAACCGTCTCGCCCGCGGTGTTCGCGGCTTTCGGGTAGGTGGCGAAGTAGTGGTCGAAGGAGACGTTCTCACCGAAGATCACGACGACGTGCTGGATCGGGGAGGATGCCGCAGCAGCGGGGTGCGCGGAGGCGGCGGCGGGCAGGGCGCCGGCCGAGACGCCGGCCGCGACGGCCAGGACGAGAGCGCCGAGCGCCCCGGCCGTGCCGAGTCGAGAAGGGGACATCGAGGAGCCTTTCGTGAGGGGAAGGGGCCTCGGTGCCGCGGAGGACGCCAGGCTCTCCCGGCATCGGGTCCCGCACCGACGGTAGGCCCGCGCGCTCCCTGGCGAAAGGGCCCCCGGCCAAGGTTCCCGATCCGTTCACCGGATCCATCGACTTCTCTCAGGAACGCTCCTGGGTGAAAGTGCGCACTTGGCCGCATCGGACGGGCAGATGCGGCCAAGTGCGCACGTCGAACCGAAATCAGAGAGCGGCGATGATGTCCTCGACGCGCTGCTTGGCGTCGCCGAACAGCATCTGCGCGTTCTCGCGGTAGAACAGCGGGTTCTGCACGCCCGCGTAACCGGCGGCCATCGAACGCTTGAACACGATCACGTTCTCGGCCTCCCAGACGCGCAGCACCGGCATCCCGGCGATGGGGCTGCCCGGATCCTCCGATGCCGCGGGGTTGACCGTGTCGTTCGCACCGATCACGAGTACGACGGAGGTCGACGCGAGATCGTCGTTGACCTCCTCCATGCTCAGCACGATGTCGTACGGCACCTTCGCCTCGGCGAGCAGCACGTTCATGTGGCCGGGAAGCCGGCCAGCCACGGGATGGATCCCGAAGCGCACGCCGACACCCCGCTCGCGCAGACGCCGCACGAGATCCGCGACGGGATACTGCGCGTGCGCGACAGCCATTCCGTAGCCCGGCGTGATCACGACGCTCTTCGCCGCGGTGAGCATCTCGGCCGCGCTCTCCGCCGTGATCTCGCGGTGCTCGCCGTATTCCTCGTCGGAGCTCGTGGGGGCCGCGATCCCGAAGCCGCCGGCGATGACGGACAGGAACGAGCGGTTCATGGCCTTGCACATGATGTACGAGAGGTAGGCACCGCTGGATCCGACCAGCGCACCGGTGACGATGAGCAGATCGTTGTTGAGCAGGAAGCCCGCGGCGGCCGCCGCCCAGCCGGAGTAGCTGTTCAGCATCGAGACGACGACCGGCATGTCGCCACCGCCGATCGAGGCGACCAGGTGCCAGCCCAGTGCGAACGCGAGCACGGTGATCGCGATGAGCAACCACAGCTGCTGATCGATCACGAACCACACCGTGAGCACCAGGAACCCGACGAGTGCCAGGACGTTCAGTAGGTTCTTGCCCGGCAGCATGAGCGGCTTGGAGGAGATCCGCGCCGACAGCTTCAGGTAGGCGACGATGGATCCGGTGAAGGTCACGCCTCCGATGAAGATGCCGATGAACACCTCGGCGTTGTGGATACCGACCAGCGAGGGTGCGATCTCCGCGTGCGCGAGGTGGCCGTTCCAGCCGACCAGCACCGCGGCGAGACCGACGAAGCTGTGCAGCAGCGCGATGAGCTCCGGCATGCCCGTCATCTCGACGACCTTGGCGCGCCAGAGGCCGATCCCGGCCCCCACGAGCACCGCGACGAGCAGGAAGACCAGGCCGATCACGGCGCCGCCGGACCAGGCGTGCGCGACGGTGAGCGACACGGTCGCCACGAGGGCGATGGCCATGCCGGAGATGCCGAAGATCACGCCGGAACGCGCGGTCTCGTGCCGGCTGAGACCGGCGAGGCTGAGGATGAACAGCAGGGCCGCAACGATGTATGCGGCGGTGGAGAGAGCCCCGACGGTCACTTCTGGCCGCCCTTCGTGAACATGGCGAGCATGCGGCGGGTGACCGCGAACCCTCCGAAGATGTTGATGGACGCGAGCAGGACCGCGATCGCCGCGATCACCTGGACGATGGGATTCGAATCGGTGATCTGCAGCATGGCGCCGACCACGATGACGCCGGAGATGGCGTTGGTCACCGACATGAGCGGTGTGTGCAGCGCGTGGTGCACCTTGCCGATCACGTAGAAGCCGATCACCACCGAGAGCGTCAGCACCGTGAAGTGCTGCGGCAGGGGTGCGGGAGCGAACGCGTTCACCGCGAACAGCGCGGCGATGCCGAGCACGACGAGCAGGGCCTTGCGCCCCGCCGACATGCTCTTCTTGGCGGGGATCTCGACGGGCGCCGCGGCGCCCGCCTTGGCGGGGGCGGCCGCGACCTGCACGGGCGGGGGCGGCCAGGTCACGGCGCCGTCGCGCACGACAGTGACCGAACGCTGCACGACGTCATCGAAGTCGATCGTGAGCACGCCGTCCTTGCCCGGGGTGAGCAGGGCGACGAGGTTGGCGACGTTCGTGCCGTACAGCTGCGAGGCCTGGGCGGCCAGGCGGGAGGCGAGGTCGGTGTAGCCGAGGATGATCACGCCGTTACCGGTGACGATGCGCTCCCCGGCGACGGATCCCTCCACGTTCCCGCCCTGGCCCGCCGCCATGTCGACGATCACGCTGCCCGGTTTCATCGCGGCCACGTCCGACGCGGTGATCAGCCGGGGCGCGGCGCGTCCCGGGATGAGGGCCGTGGTGATGATGATGTCGACGTCGGCGGCCTGCTCGGTGTAGATCTCGGCGGCGCGGCGGTCGTAGTCCTCGCTCGTGGCCTTGGCGTAGCCGTCGGCGGAGGTCGACACGGCCACGTCGACCGGCAGGTAATCGCCGCCGATCGAGGTGACCTGGTCGGCCACCTCGGGACGCGGATCCGTGGCGCGCACGATCGCGCCCAGGCTCGATGCGGCGCCGATCGCCGCGAGGCCGGCGACGCCGGCTCCCGCAACGAGCACCTTGGCCGGCGGCACCTTGCCGGCGGCGGTCACCTGGCCGGTGAAGAACCGGCCGAACTCGTGCGCGGCCTCGACCACGGCACGGTAGCCGGCGATGTTCGCCATCGAGCTCAGCACGTCCATCGACTGCGCGCGCGAGATGCGCGGCACGGCGTCGAGGGCGAGCGCGGTGATGCCGCGCTGCGCGAGGGACTCCACGAGGTCGGGGCGCAGCGCCGGCGAGAGCAGCGCGATGAACGTCGCCCCGTCGGAGAGCAGGGCGATCCGCTCCGGATCGGGTGGCGTGATCGCCAGGACGATCTCGCTTCCCCACGCCTGTTCGCGCCCGACCAGCGTCGCCTCCGCGGCCGCGTAGGCCTCGTCGGGGTACGACGCGTCGGATCCTGCTCCGCGCTCCACGACCACGTCGTGACCGAGCTTCCGCAGCGACGCGATCGTCGCCGGGGTCGCGGCCACGCGCGACTCGCCCGCAGGCTCGCGCACGATGCCGATGACTGCCATAGCTACCTCCTCTGTACCCGTCTGCAATGACGGGACTCCAGGCGACCTCGCCCGGACAACCTGCTCAGAGTACTGAGATGGGCGGCGGAGACCCTTGGCTTTTCGCGATCTTACGCGCAAAGATTCGCGGTTCTTTGCGCCCTGGCAACGCGGTACGGGCACCGCGTAGGCTCGCAGACATGGCACCGGATCCACGGCTCAGGGGACTGCTCGGCGACTGGACGGGGACGGAGGAGCTCTTCCCGACGGCCTGGACCTCGGCGGGATCCGCCCGCGGCGCCCTGAGCGTCGAGCCCGGCCCCGACGGCATCCTCCTTGACTACGTCGAATCGCGCGACGGGGCCGAAGACGCGCCGCTCGTGGCGCACGCAGTGGTCGCCGGAGCAGGATTCTGGTGGTTCGACACCTACGGCTTCACGCCCGCGACCCCTGGCACCGCGACCTGGGAGGGCGATGCCCTGGTGCTCGAGCGCCGCTCCGATCGCGGCCGCACCGTGACCCGGCTGCGTGCGGACGGCGATCGGCTCGCCTTCGAGCTGGACACCGCCGTACCCGCCGATGCGGAGCCTTCCCCCCTCGTGCGCGGGGTGTACACGCGGCAGCCTTCCGAGAGCTGAGCACCGCGGGCTCCGTCCGGCGTGCGGGCTGACCTCGCTGGGACGGCACAGGAGCGTGCGAAATCCGGCGACTATAGTCACTGCTGCCTCGCCCTGACATATCGGCCACTGGACAAGGAGCCTTCGATGAACTGGTTCTTCGCGCTCGCCGTCATCGACGGGCCGCTCCCCCTCATCGTTTGGGGCCTGACCGTCGTCGGCGTCGTCGTGCTCCTGATCCGCCGCCCCACGCCCGCCTGGCTGTGGCGCATCGTCCTCGCACTCGCCGCGGGGATCGGCGGCGGAGTGGCGCTGGTGCTCTGGGCCAACGCCACGAACGCCTTCGGCGGACAGCTGCCGTTCGCCTGCTCCTTCTGGGTCCCCGCAGGCTTCGCCGCGACGCTGATCGGCATCGTGTCCGTGTGGGAGCGCAGCGCGTGGCGAAAGGTCGTCGCCGTGCTGGTGATCATCCTGTCGCTTCTGACCACGACCCTGGGTGTCAACGCCGCCTTCGGCATCAACCGGACGATCGGCTCGATGTTCGGGTTCTCGACCGCTCAGGATGCCAAGAACCTCCCCAAACCCGCACCGACCACCCCGATCGCTGGCCCGCTGTACCGGACCTGGAAGCCGCCGGCTGACATGCCGAAGAAGGGCACGGTCTCGAAACTCGCGGGCGACAAGGCGATCCCGTCGAGCCGGAACTTCGCCGCCCGCCCGGCAATTCTCTACCTGCCGCCGGCGGCGCAGACGAAGTCACCCCCGCGCCTCCCCCTCGTCGTCATGATGATGGGCTACCCGGGATATCCGGATGCGACCGATCTCGCGGCGAGCCTCGACGCGCTGGCCGCGAAGAACAACGGACTGGCGCCGATCGTCATCGTGGCCGACCAGCTGGGCACCTCAGGGCTGGATCCCATGTGCGTCGATTCCACAGCGATCGGAGGAGTGTGGACCTACTTCAACGTCGACATCCCCGCCTACGCGACGAAGAACCTCAACGTCATGCTCGACCACAAGGACTGGACGATCATGGGCTACTCGAACGGCGGCGCGTGCGCTTTCACCTGGGCGACTCATCAACCGAATCTCTGGACCAACATCATCGCGATATCCCCCGACGTCTACCCTGGCGCCGAAGAATCGCGTGATCGCATCGCGAAGATCTTCGACGGGGACTTCGCGAAGTTCGACGCGAACAAGCCCGCCGCCGGGATCGCGGAGCATCCGGGGGCCTACGCGGACCACCTCGCGGTCTTCACCGTCGGAGCGAGGGATGTCGCGTTCACGCCTGGAGTGGAGAAGAACAAGACGCTCGCGGAGCAGGCCGGCTTCACAACGTCGTACTTTGTGGTCCCTGGCGCGGAACATGTCAGCGGCGCATTGTCCGGCGGTATCCCGCCCGCGATGGAACTTCTCTACAAGCACCTCGGGCTCTCGGCCCCCTGACCGGGCGGATCTCCCGCCGGTCAGGCTCGCGCCACGCGTCGCTTATCGAGAGCACGCAGGGCGAACGGGGCGGCGACGCCGTGCAGCAGAATGCTGCCGACCACGGTGACGACCATGATCGTGAGCACGAGACTGCCGTCCTCCTCGGGGAGTGCGTTGTACGCGAGCAGGCCGAAGACGATCGTGGCGGTGCCGCGCGGGCCGAGCAGGCCGATCTTGACGCGGTCGACGCGGGACACCGAACTGCGCAGGAGTGACAGGTACACCGGCCCGAGGCGCAGCACCGTGAGCGCCAGCAGGACGAGGAGCACGATCTGCCAGTCGAAGGGCGTCGTGAAGACGATGAGGGCGGCGCCGCCGAGCATGAACCAGACGAAGTTCGCGGTGAGGGTGCCGACCTCCTCCACGAGCAGCAGTTCGGCGTGCGGGATCACGCGCTCCTCCATGCCGCGCGTGCGGGTGACGCGGTAGATGAGCCCCGCGACGAACGCCGCCACGAAGCCGTTCGCCTCGAGCACGGGGATCGTCGCGATGCCATAGGCGATCAGCGGCAGCAGCACCATCGCGAAGCGCGCCCCGCCCTCGTCCGCGATTCCCCGGGCGCGCGTGACGCGGAGGGCCAACCCGACCAGGCCTCCGAGCACCACTCCGATCGCCACCGCCACGAGCGTCGCGGGGACCGCATTGAGGAACGCCTCGAGGAACTTGTCGACGCTGTGACCCAGATCCTTGTCCTCGATCGTGAGCGTGTCGGATCCGGTCTCGATGAAGCCGCGGATGATCGGCGAGAGCACGACGGCGATCGGGAGCGCCATACCGAAGATCGGCGAGACGAGACCGTCGTTGTAGCCGCTCTCCACATTCAGGATCGACCGGATCCGCTCGGGCAGCAGCCGGGATCGCAGCAGACGCGTCGCGGGTGCGAAGTCCGTCGGCATGATCACGCAGGCGATCACGCCGATCACGGCGAACGACTCCGGGATCAGCCAGCCGCTGGCGATCGCCGTGAGGATGAGGGACAGCGGCAGCGCGATCAGGACGAGGCGCGCGATGACCCGACCCTCACCGCCGAAGATCCCGCCGCGCACTTCGGTGGCATCTGCGAACAGCAGGATCGCGAGAATGATCTCGACGACCTTCTCTGTGATCGGCGAGTCGATCGCCGCCCCGTAGGCCTCGATGTTCCAGACCGTCGTCGCGGCACCCAGCACGAGCAGCATGGCGGGACCCGCCACGCCCCAGCGCTCGAAGCGGTGCGAGACCACAGACCACAGCATCACGGCCGCAAGGCCGATGAGCACGAACGGCGGCATCCGATTCCTCCCGAGTACGAGGCGAGACTACCGTGCCGAGCGGCCGCCAGCAGGTGGTGTCGGGCCGGTCCCTGAGCGAGCCGAAGGCGAGACGAAGGGCGCCGCCTGTTCCTGTGCCGTCGCCACCGCCACCTCGATCAGCTCCCGGCCCACGACGGAGAGATCCCGCGATCCCCCGCGCCAGAGCGCCGTGATCGGGCGGATGACCGGTTCCCCGGTCGTCCGCACCGCGCGGAGCCGGCCGAGCCGGATGTCGTCGGCGGCTTCGCGGCGGGACATCACGGCGGCACCCAACCCGTCCGCGACCGCCGAGCGCACCGCGGCCGAGGTCGGCAGCACCACCGCGGGCTCCGCCGCATCCCGGCCCATCCTTCGGCGCACCTCGTCCTCCCACGCGCGCCGGGTTCCGCTGCCCTGCTCGCGCGCGACGAGCGCCTCGTCCGCGGCCTCCTCAAAGGGCACGGGTCCGTCCCGGCCCCACGCCCGCTCGGGGGCGACGACGAGCACGAGCTCGTCGTGGTCGACCGTCGTGGCGCCGAGATCCGTGGGCACCTCGGACGACTCGATGAACGCGAGGTCGGCCCGCCCGTCGCGCACCAGGGCCTCGGCATCCGTGCTGTTGCCGGACAGCAGCTGCACCGCCGTCGGGGTGCGCCCTGCGGCGACCTGTCGCCGCCGCAGCGCGACCAGCCACTGCGGCAGCAGGCGCGCCGAGACCGTCTGGCTCGCGGCGACCGTGAGCCGTGCCGTGCTCTCGCCGCGCAGTGTGCGCGTCGCCGCGCGGAATCGTCCCACCGCCGCCAGCACGTCGTCCGCCCAGGAGGCGACGACCTCGCCCTCGAGCGTGGGCCGTGTGCCCGACGGAGCACGGTGGAACAGCGACAGCCCGAGCTGGCGCTCCACCGCGCGCAGCCGTGCGGACGCCGACTGCTGGGTCACGCCGGTCTCCCGCGCCGCACCCGAGATCGAGCCGGTGCGCACGACCGCGACCAGCAGCTCGAGCGATCCGATGTCCGGCATAGATCCGTCTGTCACCGTACTCGCCACAGTTCTTGACTGTACCCCTATCGAGTGCCGCGGGATACCGCGGGCGCAGAGCGCGGACGAGGCTGGATCCATGATGTTCCGCCCCGCCCGCACGTTCCCGCTCCGCCTCGCGCTGCGGGGCGCGGACGTGCTGCCGGGACTGGCGCTCACCGTGCCGATCGCCGCCGTCGCCACCCTGATCGGCGCGGCGGTCCCGGTGCTCGGATCCGCCCTTCCCGCGATCGTGATCGGTGTGGTGGTCGCCGTGATCCGCCGGCCGGGCGCGCGCTTCCAGCCCGGAGTGGAGTACTCCGGGAAGTTCCTGCTGCAGGTGGCGGTGGTGCTCCTGGGCGCGCAGCTGTCGCTCGACGCGATCCTGCGCGTGGGGGCGGAGTCGTTGCCGGTGATGCTGTCGACCCTCACCGTGTGCTTGGTCGGCACGTGGATCATCGGGAGAGCCCTGCGGGTGCCGCGGCGCCTGCGCACCCTGATCGGCGTCGGCACGGGCATCTGCGGCGCCTCCGCGATCGCGGCGGTCTCGCCCGTGATCGGTGCGCTGAGCGCCGAGGTCTCGTACGCGGTGTCGACGATCTTCGTCTTCAACATCCTCGCCGTGGTGCTCTTCCCGCTGCTCGGCCATGCTCTCGGCATGGATCCGCACACCTTCGGGCTGCTCGCCGGCACCGCCGTGAACGACACGAGCTCGGTCGTCGCGGCGGCCGGCGTCTTCGGCGCGGCGGCGCTCGGCTACGCGGTCGTGGTGAAGCTCGTGCGCACTCTCATGATCATCCCGATCTCGATCGGGCTCTCGGTGATCGAGTCGCGACGTGCCGCCGAGAGGCGACGGATGACGCTGCGCGGAGCGATCGGACTCGTGCCCTGGTTCCTCGTCGGATTCCTCGTCGTCGCGGTGATCGGATCCCTCGGGCTGATCCCGGCAGGTCCTCGCGAAGCCATGGTGCACGCCAGCGGATTCCTGATCGCGACGGCGATGGCCGGGATCGGCCTGTCCACAGACGTCACCGCGCTGCGCCGAGCCGGCTGGCGGCCGCTCGTGCTCGGCGCGATCCTGTGGATCCTGGTCACCGCCACCGCCCTCGCGGTGATCGCGCTGACCGGGTTCGGGCGCTGACAGGGTTCGGACGCCGCCGCTCAGGTCGCGATGCTCCCGTTCAGGTCGCGACTTCGGCGCTTCCCGGCGTCGCTTGGCGCCGAGATCGCGACCTGAACCCGGGATGGACGGCTGCCGGTTACAGCCAGCCGCGCTTTTTGAAGACCAGGTACAGCACGAACGCCCCGCCGACCATGAGCCCGATCGCCATCGGATAGCCGGCGGCCCACTTCAGCTCCGGCATCACCTCGAAGTTCATGCCGTAGATGCCGGCCACGATCGTCGGCGCGAAGAAGATGGCCGCCCAGCTGGAGATCTTCTTGACCTCCTCGCCCTGACGGACGCTCTCCTCGGTCATCCGGCGCATCTCCTCGTTCTGGCGCCGGGCGACGATCGTCGCCTCCACGGTGAGCGCGTTGTCGAGGTTGGCGCGGAAGGTCGATACCCGCTCGGACAGGGTCAGGATGTGGTCCAGCACATCGCGGAGGTAGCGCTGCAGCTCCAAGTCCACCGCGTACTTCGCGGATCCGCGCAGCAGGTTCTCCAGCATCGGCTGCAGCGGCTGGGTCGCCTTCTGGAAGTCGATGACCTCGCTGGAGAGCTCGTAGATGCGCTGGGTCACGTCGGACTCCTCGAGGAACAGCTGCGCCTCGATCTCGTCGATGTCGTTCTCGAGGCCCGCGAGCACCGGCGAGTACTCGTCGACGAGCTCGTCGAGAATCGCGTAGAGCACGGCCTCGGGGCCGCGGGCGAGCAGCTCCGGATCGTGCTCCATCCGTCCGCGCACCCGGCTCAGGCTGGGCGTCTCGGCGTGCCGGATGGTGACGACGAAGTTGGGGCCCACGAACACATGCAGCTCGCCGAACTCGACCTCCTCCGCGACGTCGAGGTAGCGGGCGGGGCGCAGGACGATGAAGAGCGTCTCCCCGTAGCGCTCGAGCTTCGAGCGCTGATGCCCGGTCAGCGCGTCCTCGACCGCGAGCTCGTGCAGCCCGAACTCCGCGGCGACCTGACGCACCTCTTCCTCGCTGGGGCGGTACAGCCCGATCCAGCCCATGCCCTCGCGGGCGTGCAGGAGCTCGAAGGTCTCATCCAGCGTGTGCGGGGTGTCGGTGCGGACGCCGTCCACATAGATGCCGTTGTCGACGATCGCCATGGCTGCTCCTCGGGTCGTGCGCGTGCCTGGGCCTGCGTGGCCGCCGAAGCGCGGGGAGGCGTCGAGCGGACCGGTCAGCCCTGCGGCAGCGGGCAGATGGCCGCGCCGTCGACCGCCTTAGCGTAGTCGTCCGAGGTGAACGGCAGCGCGAACTCCGGTGCGGTCCCGCCCTTGCCGACGGGCGCCTTGGAGGCGATCGCTGCGAGCTCGAACGCGAGATCTCCGATGAACGTGTCGCCGGCCGTGGAGTCGTTCAGCACTACGGCGATGGTGAAGCCGGTGGTCGGGTCGGAGTACGCCGCCGTCAGATAGCCTGGCGTGCCGCCGTGCTGGCCGATCATGGATCCGACCAGCTTCGCCCCGCCGGTGGACTGGTACCAGCTCGGTGCGCCGTCGGCGATCGGAAGCGGCGTGCCGAAGCGCTTCGGCGTCTTCTTCAGACGCAGCGCCTGCGCGGCCTCGGCCTGTACGTACCGGCCGAGATCCTCGATCGTGGAGACCGCTCCGGAGTCGGTGTAGCCGTTGCTCGACGAGCTCACGGTGATGTCGGTGGGCTTCCCGCACTGGTAGGCGCCGTTGACCTGGGCGGTGTACGACCCGTTCAGAGCGGGCGACGGAGCGGGGGCCGCTGCGCTGGATCCGGGCAGCGACGTCGAGTTCAGCCCGAGCGGGGCGGTCACATACTGTCGGATGAGCTGTGCGGCGGTCTGCCCCGAGGCGCGCTCGAGCGCCTGGCCGAGCAGCAGGTAGCCGGCGTCGGAATCGCGGTAGCCGGTGTGCGGAGGGGTTCGGTTCTGAGCGAGGCCGTAGGAGGCGAGCTCCTTCGGATCCCACTCGCGCTCGGGGTTGCTCAGCATCATCGGCATCGCCGTCGCCTGAGAAGACCCGATCCCGCCGGTGCCGTTGCACAGGTCTAGGAGGGTGACGTCCTGCAGATCCGGCACACCGGAGACGTACTCGGTGATCGAGGCGTCGAGCTTGACCTTGTCCGTGTCGGCCAGCGCGTACAGCACATCGCACGTCATCAGCCGGGTGACGTCGCCGATGCGGAAGGACATGTCCGCGCTCACCGGCGACTTGTCCTCAGCGGACACCGTGCCGAGGCCGGTGACGTAGGAACCACCCCACGGCGCCCACACGCCGACGATCGCGCCGCTCGAGCCGCTCTGCGCCATGGCGCGCGTGACCGCCGCCTTGATCTGGTCCTTCATGTCGGACGGCAGTTCGCCCTGCACCTGCGGCTTGGGGGTGTACGAAGGGGTCTCCGCGTTGCCCGAGCAGCCGCTCAGCGCGAGCGTCGCCGCAACGACACCAGCGACCAGCGCCCCCACTCGACGCCCTGTGATCCCACGCATTCGCCCCCCTGACATTCCTCACGATTGTAAGCGGCCCTTCTCAGGGCGCCGTCATCCCTGAGGATGATCTCGGATATCGGGTGAAGATCGTGATGTCGGATCTCCGAGTGCTCGCGCCGTCTCAGGCGCGCCCCAGCCCCTTCGCGATCGCCTGCGCGCGGTCGCGAACACCGAGCTTGGCGAAGAGCGCGTTGACGTGCGTCTTCACGGTGGCGACCCCGACGTAGAGCGTCTGAGCGATCTCGCCGTTCGACCGCCCCTGCAGGATGAGGGCGTAGACCTCGCGCTCCCGCGCGGTGAGTGCGGGAAAGCGCGCAGCGAGAGCGTCCGCCGAGGCGGGATCCGCGTCGTGTTCGGTGACGGCGGTCGTTCCCGGCTCCATGGCGGGCGTCTCTGCCGCTTCGGCCCCCGCGGCATTCGTCCCCGCTGCGGCGGCGTCGATCCGTCCCAGCAGCACGTCGCGCACCGGCGCGGAGAACGTGGACTGCCCGGCGGCGACCGCGCGGATCGCGGCGGCGAGCTCCGCGCGTCCCGCATCCTTGGTGAGGTATCCGCGCGCACCGGCGCGCAGCGCGGCGACGATGTCGGCGTCATCGGCGAAGGTCGTGAGCACCAGCACGGCGGTTTCCGGCGTCTCGGCGGTGACCCGCCGGGTCGCGGCCGCTCCGTCCAGCACCGGCATCCGCAGATCCATGAGGGCGACATCGGGGTGCTCGGCGGCGATGAGCGCCACGGCCTCGGCTCCGTCGGCAGCGGTACCGACCACCTCGAAGTCCTCGACGAGGTTCAGCACCGTCTCCAGTCCGTCGCGGATGATCGCCTGGTCATCGGCCAGCACGATACGGATCCGCGCGGTCATGCCGGAGCCTCCGCCCGCAGCACGAAACGGTCGGGGGCGTCGGTGTCAGGATCGTTCGCCGGGCTAGCCTCCGCGCCTTTCGACGCCCCGGGCACCACGCCAACCTGGACCGTGCCCCCGAGCACGGCGAAGCGCTCGCGCACACCGCGCAGCCCGTAGCCGCCCCCGGTCGCGGCGAGCCCGCGGTCCTCGGCCGGTGCCGCGGGGACGGTGTTCTCGATCGTGCACTCCACATGGTCAGGATGCCAGACGAGTCCGACTCGCACCGCTGCGCCCGGCGCGTGCTTGCGCGCGTTGCTGAGCCCCTCCTGCACCGCGCGGACGAGCGCCTCGGCGAGCGCGGCGGACGTGGGATGCGAGACGCCGGTGACGTCGAGCCGGACGCCCTGATGCGCACCGACCAGCGCGCGGATCCGCGTCTCGACGGCCGCCGGCGCGACCGGATCCGCGGAGACGGATCCGGTCTCGGGCTCCGGTTCGCGCAGCGCCCGTACCGCCTCGCGGGCCTCGCCCAACCCCTCGACCGCGAGTCCGCGCGCCGCCGCCACCCGAGCGGACGCCTTCTCGGTGTCACCTGCGTCGAGCAGGGCTTCGACCGCATCCAGCTGCACTACGAGGCCGCCCAGGCTGTGCGCGAGCACGTCGTGCAGGTCGCGTGCGATCGCGATGCGGTGGGCCGCGGCCTGCGCCCGCAGCGCCTCGGCGCTCGCGCGCTCCCGCTCCGCCAGCAGCACGCGCTGCGCCCGGCGTCCGAACCCGACGAACACCGCGAGCACCAGCCCGGCGATCACCGCGAGCAGGCCGAGCACGTTCACCTCTCCGGGTCCTCCGAGACCGACGAGCACGAGCACCGTTCCGACAGCGATCCCGAGGGCTCCGGCGAGCACTGCCGTGCCCCAGACCAGAGGCGCCGATGCGGGGTCGCTGGTCACGACGAGCACCGCGACGACGAGGAGCGCGACGCCGAGCCCTTGCGTGGGGATCGCGGTCAGCGCGCCCACGAGCAGCATCACCGCCAACAGGCTCGCGCCGAGCGCGCGTGCGCGGGTCCGCCCCCGTGGCGCGGCGGCGGGCTCCAGGTCGCGGACGCCGTCTGTCCGCGCTCCCCACCGCGTCGCGAGCAGGATGCGAGCCACCCACGCGACGAGCCCCACCGCCACGGCCGCGACCACCCAGGGCGCGAGGTGCGGGGCACCGCGCCACAGCCCGTAGGTCACGGCGAGAGCGCCGGCGAGGTTGATGCCGGCGCTCCAGGGGGTCGTCGCCGCGACGGGCGGCAGGCGGAACGAGCTCACGAGACCATGATGCGCGCGGATCCGCCCTGCGCGTGAGTGCGGCGCAGACCTTCCACCCTGTTGTGCAGCACGAGGATCCGGGTGGCGCGGTTCGCGGCGAGAACGAGGAGGATCATCCCGGTCGAGATGCCGAGGTGGGATCCGAGGCTCTCGAAGGCGAACGTCAGGCCCACCCGCACTCCGATCAGCACGATCCAGAGCGCGAGTCCCCACGCCCCGGTACGGGTCTCGAAATCGGCGAGCGCCCTGGCCGCCGCCTTCCCTGACAGACCCGACGCGTCGGCGGCATATCCGGCGGGACGGGCGATCGGCCGGATGTGGGCGATCGCGCCCATCCCCAGGCCGACTCCGAGAGCGATCACGACCTCGACGAGGAATGCGACGACATCGATCACGCCGAGCGCGCGTCCGTTCAGGGACTGCAGGAGCAGCGCGGCGCCCACCACGGCGGCGAGGCCGGGGAACATCCAATCGCGGCCCCCGAGCACGGGGCGCCAGGTCATCTGCCGCACGGCGATCACGCCGACGGCGACGAGGATCAGCAGGACGTTGGAGAGGAGCGTGAGGTTCATGTCCTCGATGCTCCTCGGATCCCGGATCCGCCGGCACCACCCGCGGGTGGAGATCCTCGGGTGGACGGGTGGAGATCCGGCCATCGGCGCGGCCGTGGAGCGATGGTACCATTCTGGTATGGCCATGACAGTGCGGATCCCGGCAGAGCTGGACGCGCAACTGAGCGAGCTCGCGGCACAGCGTCACACCTCCAAGCACGCGCTGCTCATCGAAGCGGCCGACAGGTTCGTGCGCGAGGAGGTCACGACCACAGAGGCCGTGTCGATCGCGCTCGGCGTCGCCGACCGCTACGCCGAGCTGATCACGAAGCTCGAGGACGCATGATCCGATACGTCGAGCTCCCTCAGGCCGTGGGAGTCCTCGACGCGCTCGGACTGAGAGTCCGCGACATCGGGCTGCTTTCCTCCGCCCTCTCCCGCCCCGCGAGCTCGATGTTCGGCGTCGAGGCGTACCCGGAGATCGAGGTCAAGGCCGCCGCGCTGATGTCTTCTCTCGCCCAGAACCATCCGCTCTACGACGGCAACAAGCGATTCTCGTGGATCCTCACGCTGACGTTCCTCGAGCTCAACGGCGTCCGCATCGACATGGACACCGAGACCGCATTCGACCTCGTACTCGGGACGGCGCAGAGCCGCCTCGACCTCCGCGAGATCGCCGAGTCCCTCGCGGCGCACGTCAGGGGCTGACGGCGAGCCCGTCCAGCTCAGCCCTTCGACAGCACCGCGACGAGCGCACGGTGATCGGTGCCCCCGGTCGCGTCGATCACCCGCACCTCGCGAACGCCCCAGGCCGGACCGACGAGCACGTGGTCGATCGGAGCCGCGAGCCAGGACGGGGCCATGGATGGCCACGTGCCCGTCGCCGCCGCGCGGGCCTCGACAGCCGCGTCGCGGCATCCGCCAAGATTCACGTGGTCGACCGTGGCGTTGAGGTCACCGGCGAGGATCAGGTCGGGCTGCGGCGAGCGGCACTGGGCGCCCACCCAGTCGAGCCCCGCGCGCCAGTCGTCCATGCCGTCGGTCAGCGGTGCGGCGGGGTGGGCGGCGATGATCGTGGGCCCCGTTCCGTCGACCGGACGCCAGACGCCGCTCGGCAGCCCTTGGGTCGTGCCTGCGGAGGCGTCGAGACGGTATGCGCCCAGGCGATCGGCGACGAGCAGCGAGGTCGGGATCCACGACGGGGTCGAGGTCTCCGCAACGGCTCTGGTCGTGCCCGCCGTCATGCGGATGCCGCCGGCGCCCACCCGCGTCGCGACCTCTGCCACGGCGTCGTCGTCCATCTCGGGCAGGCTGACCACGTCGGCGCGGACGGAGAGCACGAGTTCGGCGACCTGGGCGGGCGAGGTCGCGCCGCCCTGGGCGTTCCAGACGAGCACGGTGAGATCGCCGTCGCGCAATCCGGCGGTCCCGGCCTCAGCCTCTCCGCGGGCGAGGAGCACGGCGAGGTTCCCGCCCGCGGCGAGCGCGACGACGATCGCGAGCACCCCTAACGCGCGCCGCACCCGTGCCGCGCGCCGGCGCAGCAGCAGCACGATGGATCCGACGACGACCGCGACGAGCGTCAGCCCGAGCGCGAGTGGCGCACGGAAAGCGATCAGCTGCGCGACGCCGAAGAGGCGCTGCGCGCCGAACGCCTGGGGCCAGACCACCAGCAGCGCGGCCAGCACGCCGATCACGATGGCGACCGCGGCACCGATGCGGCCGCGTGCGCGTGCGCGATCGGTCACGCCTGCCCCCTTCGACGACACGAACCCCACCATTCCTTCAGGACGCTACGGCAGCTGTGGCGTGGAGTCGCCCTGACGGGCCTCCCAGGCGGCCCGCATGAAGCGGCGCACGTCCTCGTCGACGCGGATGTCGCGGGGGCGCAGCGGGCGGGACAGATACAGCCCGTCGAGCGAGGTCAGCCGCGACAGCGCGACGTAGGTCTGCCCGGGGGCGAACGCACCGGATCCGAGATCCACGACGGCCCTGTCGTACGTCTTGCCCTGGGACTTGTGGATCGTGACCGCCCACGCGAGCCGCAGCGGGAACTGGGTGAACTCGGCGACCACCTCGCGCGAGAGCGTCTTGGTGCCCGGGTTGTAGATGTAGCGGTAGCGCTCCCAGACCGCCGGCTCGACGTCGACCTCCTCGCCGTCGATCTCCACGCGCACGGCATCACCGAGGATCCGCACGACCGTCCCGATCGTGCCGTTCACCCAGCGCGGCGGATCCGGCATCGCGGAGATGTCGTTGCGCAGGAACATCACCTGCGCCCCCTCCTTGAGCTGCAGCTCCTGGTCGGCCGGGTAGTTCGCCTCGCCCCGGCCGAAGTCGCCGGAGATGTCGGCCTTCGCCTTCTGCACCTTGCCGGGCAGGGCCGCGAGATGGCGGGCGTTGATGCCGTTGACGATGTCGTTGCGCGTCGCGAGCGTGATGATCGGGATCTCGCCGGGCGCGGGATCCGGCGGCGTCCGCGCGCCTGCGTCGTTGAGCGCCCCGGCGATCTCGGCGGTCACCCGGCCGTAGCGCACGGCGTTCAGCATCGCCTTGAACCCGGCGTCGGACTGCCGGTGGATGTGCACGAGCTCGCGCACATGCAGCGTCGCGCCGTGCGTCCCGATGTCCAGCAGCCCGTCGTCGGTCCCTGAGCCTCCGGTCCAGACCTTCGCGTCGAAGAACCAGAACGAGCGGTAGTGATCCTGGACGTAGCGCAGCTCGTCTCCGCGCGGCGGCACGGGTGCCAGTTGATACGGATCCCCGAACATCACGACCTGCACGCCGCCGAACGCCTCCGCCCTGCGCCCTCGCGCCTGGCGCAGCGATCGGTCGATCGCGTCCATCAGGTCGGCGTTGACCATCGACACCTCGTCGATCACGAGCGTGTCGATCGCGTTCAGGATCTTGCGAGTCGCATCCGACTGGTCGATCTCACCGTCGGCGATGAGACCGATCGGCAGCCGGAACAGCGAGTGGATCGTCTGCCCCTCGACGTTCAGCGCCGCGACGCCCGTGGGTGCGCAGACGGCGATCTGCTTCTGGGTGTTGTAGGCGAAGTGCTGCAGCAGGGTCGACTTGCCGGTACCGGCCCGCCCTGTGATGAACACGTGCTCGCGGGTGTCCTCGATCAGCCGGAACAGTTCTTCTTGTTCGGCGGAGAGGGTCGGCGTGCTCACGGTCTACGGAGTCTACCGGTCCTTTTCGAGACGAAGCCGGGCCACTCGGGGTTCCCGCAGGCTGCTCTTCGTAGACTGGCGCCATGGTGCAGTCGGCGGGGGTGCAGGCGCCAGGCGCGCGGTCGCGCCGGGCGCGGGCTGCGCGACGCCGCGCCCCGCTCTGGTCCGACCTCGCACTGCTCGCGGTCGTGGGCGCCGTGCTGGTGGCCGCTCTCGCGGCCGGCGGGCTCACCGCGTATCGCGAGTTCTACAGCCCCTCCGCGTTCGTCACCCGCTATCTGACGCTGCTCAGCGAGGGACGCGCCGCCGACGCGCTGCGGCTGCCGGGCGTCGCACTCTCGCACGGCGACCTCGACAGCGACGCGTTCCGCTCCGCTTCCGACGCGCTGCTGCGTCGCGACGCCCTCGGCACGCTCACCGACATCACCGTGACCGATGAGCACCCCGACGGCGATGTCACGTCGGTCACCGTGCAGTACAAGGCCGGGGGGCACGTCGGATCCTCCACGTTCCGTGTCGCCCAGGACGGCTGGATCGGCGTCGCCCCCGCGTGGGCGTTCGCACAGAGCCCGCTCGCCGTCATCTCGCTCACCGTGCGCGGATCCGACCGGTTCTCGGTGAACGGCTTCGAGATCGACCGCCGCCAGGTCGCAGCGCAGGGCGTGGAGTCGTCGCCGCTCGATCCGGTGCCCATGCTCGTGTTCTCCCCCGGGCTCTACTCGGTGTCGGTGACGACGTCGACGGCGACCGCGAAAGGCATGGGCGTGCTGTCCGACAAGCCGCTCGCCGACGTACCGCTGGATGTGCAGGCCATGCCCACCGAGGCCTTCGTCAAGGTCGTGCAGCAGCGCGTGAACGAATTCCTCAGCCAGTGCACGACGCAGCAGGTGCTGCAGCCCACCGGCTGCCCCTTCGGGATCAGCGTTTCGAACCGGGTCATCGACGGCCCCACTTGGAGCTTGGTCAAGAGCCCCGACATCGCCCTGCAGCCGGACGGCGAGGGCTGGAAGATCGCGGCTGCCCCTGCCACCGCGCACGTGCAGCTCGAGGTGAAGTCGCTGTACGACGGATCCGTGTCGCACGTCGACCAGGACGTGCAGTTCGACGTGGACGGCACGATCCGGTTCCTGCCCGACGGATCCGCCTCGATCAGCATCACCTCGCCCGAACAATCGGCTCCCCCGCCCGGCTCCGAGGGCTGACCCCGCCGCCCCGCCGCCGCTCCCTGAGCGAGCGCAGCGCCCCCACCCCGGTCCCTGAGCGAGCGCAGCGAGACGAAGGGCCGACCCCGCCGCACCCCGGTCCCTGAGCGAGCGCAGCGCCCTTCGTCTCGTCGCTCCGCTCCTCGCTCAGGGACCGCCGCCGGTCCCTGAGCGAGCGCAGCGAGACGAAGGGCGGGCTCAGCGCCCGCGGGCGGCGGCGCGGCGGTCCTTCTCGGCGAGCTCGGCGAGCCGCGCGTTGTACTCGCCGAGTTCGGCGTCGCCTGAGCGATCGGCGGCGCGGTCCTGACGCTTCTGCACCTTCGCGTCGCTGCGGCTCCACTGGATCGCGACGGTGATGGCGAGGATCAGTGTCGGGATCTCCCCCACCGACCACGCCACGCCGCCGCCGACGTACTGATCCTGCAGCGGCGTCGCTCCCCACGTGCGCCCCATCGCCCCGAACCACTCGGCGACCATCAGCCCCGACTGCATCATGATCGCCATGCCGAAGAACGCGTGCGTGGCCATCACGGCGATGAGCGTGATGAGCCTTCCCGCGTAAGGCAGCCGCCGCGGAACCGGATCCACCCCGACCAGGCTGAGCACGAACAGGTATCCGGAGATGAGGAAGTGCATCGTCATCCACTCGTGCCCGATGTGATCGGTCATCGCCCAGCGCACGAGGTCGGTGAAGTAGAAGGCCCACAGCGACAGCACGAAGATCGCCGCCGCCACGAACGGGTTGGTGACCACGCGCGAGAACGGCGAGTGCACAGCCCACAGGATCCACTCCCGGCCACCCCGGGTTCCGTCGTCGCGCTTGTCGATCGCGCGCAGGGCGAGCGTGACGGGCGCTCCGGCGACGAGCAGCAGCGGGATCGCCATCGACAGCATCATGTGCCCGAGCATGTGCACGCTGAACAGGGTCTCCTGGTACGCGTTGATCGCGCCACCGGTGACCCACACCAGCCCCAGCAGGCCGAGGATCCAGAAGACCGTGCGATGGATCGGCCAGGCGTCGCCGCGTGCGCGCAGGCGCAGCACGCCGACCGCGTACAGCACGATCCCGAACGCAGCGGCGGTCACCCAGATGAGGTCGAGGTTCCAGGCGGTGATCCAGCGGAGCGGGGTGAGCTCGGGCGGCAACGGGGATCCGGTGAGGATCTCGGCCGGCGTGCGCACGGTCGCCACCTCGAGCCCGGTCGGCGGGGCGGTACGCGAGAGCGCGGCGGCGAGGCCAGAGGCGATGCCCATGAGCGCGAGCTCCAGCAGCACCAGGGTCCAGAACGGACCGGATCCGCCCGCGTCGAGCTTCGGGATCAGGCGCGTGCGGTAGCGGGCGCCGAGGGCGCCGAGCAGGATCAGCACGACCGCCTTCGCGATGATGAGGCCGCCGTACGGCGTGAGCAGGCCGGCCCAGTCGCCCACGGCGACGATCGAGCGGGCCACGCCGGAGACGGCGACCACGACGTAGGCGGCGAGGGCGAGGGAGGAGTATCGGCGCACGACGTCTGCGAAGCCGACCGTGCCCTTCGTCTTCTTCGGTCCCTTCGGGGTCTTCGCAGCCTTCGCGTTCGCGCGGCCGGTGTCGGCGAGCTCGCTGCGGGATCCGCGCAGCACGATCAGCAGCACGAGGCCGCCGATCCACACGGCCGCGCCGATCGTGTGCAGCAACAGCGAGTTCACGGCGGCATCGTGGCCGCTGAGCTCGCCCGCATGGCCCTGCGTGGCGAGCGGGATGAAGGAAGCGGCGGCGAGGATCGCCGTGAGCAGCGTGGCGGTCCAGCCGCGGAAGGCGAAGGCGGCGATCGTGATGACGGCCCCCGCGAGCACGGTCATCAGCCATGCCTGACCGAGCGGGAGCTCGAGCAGGAAGCGGCCGAGCTGCGCACCGAACTCCGGCCCCGCGCTGAGCTTCACTCCCAGGGTCTGCAGGAACGTGAACAGACCGGCCACGGCGCTCGCGATCGTGTAGACCGCGGCTCCGATCGAGGCGGTGTCCAGGGCGATCTCGAAAGAGCGGGCCCCGCTGCGCAGCGAGAAGAGCCCGAGCACGAGGGATCCGAGCATCGCCGCCGCGCCCAGGTTGCTGATCGCCTTGACGACGGGGAGGCCCCAGCGGACCACAGGACCGGGGTCGAGCAGCAGGTTCGGTGCCGCGCCTCCGCCGAACGCGAGGCCGGCGACGACCGCGAGGATCGCGGCCCCGACGAGGATCACGGGACCGGCGATGCGCAGGGTCGGGGATCCGGCGGGCAGGGCTGAGCGGGCGGCATCCGACCCGGTCTCGGGGCGGACCCCGGTGGCGGGGCGATTCACCCCTCCACCCTATTCCGGTGTCGCTCGGGGTCCGCCGGGAGCAGGGGCCCAAGGACCCGGACGGGGCTGGGCGCCTCGAGTTCGGGGCGCGTTCCTACGCTTTGGGGCGCGGCATCCCCGATTCCATGGTCGCCGTGCGCCCCAAAACGGAGAAGTACGCCCCGAACCGGAGGCACGGCACGCGAAAGGCCGCCCCTCCAGGGAGGGACGGCCTTTCGAGGCGAGGCCGGAATTACTTGACGGCAGCCTTGAGCTTGGAACCAGCGGTCACCTTGACGCGCTTGCCGGCCGGGATCTTGATCTCGGCGCCGGTCTGCGGGTTGCGGCCCGTGCGGGCAGCGGTCGCGACCTGCTCGAAGGAGATCCAGCCCGGGATCGAGACCTTGCTGCCCTTGGCAACAGCGTCCGAGACCGTGGCGAACAGGGCGTCGAGAACGCCGGAGACGGCAGCCTGGCTCTGGCCGGTGGCGCTGGCGATGCTCGCGACGAGCTCGGTCTTGGTGATGGACTTGTCAGCCATTTCATCCTCCAGCGACGGGATCCCGTCGCTTCGTATCAGAGTTCCGGATGGGCGGATGCCCCCCGTTGGTCGAACGACCGCCTTGAATGTATCAACCAAACCCTGGTTTTCCGCGTCATTTCGCGGGTTTTGACGTTTTACGGCGGCGTGTCGCGCCTCATCCGTCACTCCAGTCACACGTTGGATCCTCCACTCGCCGATCGGGCTCTCTGGATCCGGGCACGCAGAAGGGGCGAGGATCCGAAGATCCCCGCCCCTGATTCCCTGAACCCTTCGACAGGCTCAGGGAAGAAGACTGCTTACCAGCTCGACTTGGTCACGCCGGGCAGCTCGCCACGGTGCGCCATGTCACGGAAGCGGACACGCGAGATGCCGAACTTCGTGAGGACACCACGGGGTCGACCGTCGATGGCGTCGCGCGAACGCACGCGGGCCGGCGACGCGTTGCGCGGAAGCTTCTGCATGCCGACGCGGGCGGCCTCGCGGGCCTCCTCGGTCGCGTTCGGGTCGACCAGGGTCTTCTTCAGCTCGGCACGACGCTCGGCGTAACGCTCGACGACGACCTTGCGCTGCTCGTTGCGTGCGATCTTGCTCTTCTTAGCCATGGATCAACGCTCCTCTCGGAATTCGACGTGCTTGCGAACCACCGGGTCGTACTTCTTCAGCACGAGGCGGTCGGGGGTGTTGCGACGGTTCTTCTTGGTCACGTAGGTGTAACCGGTGCCTGCCGTCGAACGCAGCTTGATGATCGGACGGATGTCCTGTGCCTTCTTGGCCATTAGAGCTTCACACCCTTCGCCTGGAGGTCAGCGACAACCTTCTCGATGCCACGGGCGTCGATCACCTTGATGCCCTTGGCGGACACGTTGAGCGTGATCTTGCGACCGAGCGACGGAACAAAATACGTCTTCTTCTGCACGTTCGGGTCGAAGCGGCGCTTCGTCCGGCGGTGCGAGTGCGAAATGTTGTGACCGAAGCCGGGAACAGCACCGGTCACCTGGCACACTGCTGCCATGATGACTCCTTCTCTACCGTGAGGCCGGACGGCCCCACCCAAGATCCCTTGTCTGCACGCCTCTCTCCTCGCCGCCCTTCGACAAGCTCAGGGACCGAAAGTGGAGGAGGCATACGAACTGCGCACAGGAGTGTGCGCAGACAAAGAGCTACTTTAGCACGGATCCGATACCGGGCGTGTCGGCCTCTGCGGCGGCCTCGGCGGCGCCCCGCCCCCAGCGGAACGGGGACACCGTCGGATCCCCGGGGATCCAGAACCGCCACGGGAATGCGTCGGTTCCGGCGTGGCCGGCGACGCCCACCCGCGGGCCGGATGCGACCTCGTCGAGCGGATCCGCGAGCCACAGCTCGGCGCGGGCTCCCGCCCACTCGGCGCCCGTGAGCGCGTCGATGCCGTCGTGGCGGGGGTGCCGCAGCCCCGAGGCTTGACCGAATCGGCCAGGGCCTCGGGCGAGATCGCGACGTTCACGGCCGGACAGCGTTCCGAACTCAGTCGATACGTGGCTGTTCGCGCTCACTCCCGGCCGCTCGATACCGAATCGACTGAGTTCGGAACCAGCGGCGGGACCAGCGGCGGGACGGATCCCCCGCCGCTCCGCCGCCACGTCGATGCCGAGCTCCACCTCGCCTGCCCGGAGCAGCACACCCCCGGCCACCCCGTCGGGCCCGCACACCACGTTCACGCAGGAGTGGATGCCGTGGCTGAGGTAGACGTACAGATGCCCCGGTTCGCCCCACATCGTGGCGTTGCGTGCGGTGCGGCCCATCCTGGCGTGCGAGCCGGGGTCGGGAACCGGGCCCGCGTCCTTGCCGTGATAGGCCTCGACCTCGGTGATCCGCAGCTGCACCTCCGCGCCGTCCACGACCGTGCGCAGCCGGGCGCCGAGCAGGCGTGGCGCCACCTCGAGCGGCAGTGCCAGCAGGTCCTCCCGTCGAGCGGCGCGCAGGCCGTCGCCGGCGGAGGGGATCCGCGCGTCCGTCATCAGCGGTGGGGCGCCTGCGCACACCACGACGGGTCGAAGCCGGCGAGCACCACGAGCTCCTTGCCGGTCTCCGTGTCGATGATGTGCGTCTGCAACGTGGTCGGCAACGGCAGCAGCGACTGGTCGTACGGGTTCTTCACGAGCTTCGGAGCCACCACGATCGCACTGTACTGCCCGCTCGGCGAGGGACAGGCCTGCATGATGGCATCGGATCCGGTGACGCTGAACAGCTTCGTGGCCTTGCCGTCGTCGCTCACGCGAGTGACGATCTGCCCCGTCGGAAGTCCGGTCGCGTCGCGGGTCGCAACCTGGCGCAGCGTCCCTCCGGGGAACGGTGCGATGGTGCCCGGCACCCCGAAGTCGGGTGTGGAGGCGGCCAGGGGCTTCTCGGATCCGTCGGCGAGGTTCAGCTCGACGAGGTCGTTGCCGCGGCTGACGATCGCCGTGTAGGTGCCGCGGCTGATGCCCTCGACGGTCTGCGCGGAGCCGAGCGCGGTCGGAGCCGCCTTCGTGTCGGCGCGATCCTCGACGTACAGGGCGCCGCTGAAGTCGATGAACAGGACTGAGGAGGAGTCGGGCACGAAGGCCCACTGCGAAATGCTCGGCATCTTGTCGCCGACCTTGACGGTCTGCGGCTCCCCGTCGCCGGTGAGCGACTGCGTCACCAGGATGCTCGCCCGGCCGCTGGTCGCGCTGATGCCCTTGTCGGTGAACGTGTAGCCGACCAGGTTGCCGCGCTCCGACACCTGCAGGTTCGACAGGAACCCGGGGCCGGGCAGCGTGAGCGCACGCTGATTCTTGCCCTTCCGGTCCATCACCAGCAGTTCCGAGATACCGTCCTTCTCGGTCGCCACCACGAGATGATCCGCGGTCGCGCGGAAGTCGTCGATCTTCTCGTGCTGCACGATCGGGACGGCATTCTTGCCGCCCAGGTCGGTGATGAAGATGGTGTCGTCACCCTTGGCTTTGCGCTGCAGCAGGAAGATCGTGGACTTCGGCGTCTGGAAGCTCGCCTGCAGGGTGCTCTGACGCTGCTTGTCGGTGCCTGTCGCGTCCTTCACGGTGACGGTGTAGTTCGTATCGTCGTCGAGCGGCACGGTGAAGCGGATCCCGAGGTTGCGCCCCGACGTGTCGACCGTGAACGGCGCGTGGGGGCTCACGGAGACCTGCTTCGGGTCCACCTTCGCGAGCGGCTGGCTGGCCGTGATGATCATGCGGGTGCCGGAGGCGTCGATCGCCGACTGTGCGTCGATCTTCACGCTGCTGACGCGCGGCCCCTGCAGCAGCGTGATCACGCCGAACGCGGCGACCACGACGACGAGCACCCCGATCACCGCGCCGAGGATCAGCGGGAACCGGCGGCGGCGCGTGGCTGTCGCGGGTGTGGGGTGCGGCTGCCATTCCGGCGCCTCGAGCCGAGGATCCGGCGCGGCGTCGGCGACCGCGTCCGCCGCGACGGGTTCGGCTTCCGAACTCGCGATCGCTTCTGCGGCCGGCACGGGGCTCAGGTCCACGTCGGACCCGGAGGCGCCCGCAGGGACGCTCGACGGGCCGGATCCGCCGTTCGGCGTGCGCCGAGGACCGGGCGCCCGGTCGAAGACCTCCGCGGGCGCGGCAGAGCGCGTGACCGGCTCATCCGCGGGCGGCACGGCGGGGACGCCCGGAGCGGCCGGCACAGCGGGGACGCCCGGAGCGGGCGGCGCCCCCGCGGCTCGCGGAGCCTCGGGGGGTTCAGGCGCGCTCGGGGTCTCTGCGGCGGGCGGAACCTCGGCCGCGCTCGGAGCATCGGGCGCGGCGGGCTCTCCCGATTCCGGGCTCCCCGGCGTGGCCGACTCGACGGCGTCCGCTGCCTCCTCGGCCGCGCGGCGGGCGCGCAGCTCGGCGCGGGTGAGGGGGTGATCCGCGTCGTCAGTGCTCATAGGGGTCCTTCGGCTCCGAGATCTTCGACACACTGGCCGGCACGATCGAGAGCTTTCCGTCCGCGGTCGCGCGGACCGTCCCCTTCACCTGAACCCAGTCGCCCACAGCGTACTGGCCCTGCCACCCGCTGATCTGCACCGGCACCGACGCCGGCTGCGCGTCGAGCACGCAGTGCGTGATGACCATGCGGGTCAGGTGCGCCTGATCCTTCGCGGATCCATTGGGCGTAAGGAAGCCCGTGAGCGTCACCGTGGATCCGTCGTACTTCTCCGGCCGGCTGCCCGTGGCGAACACGCTGGCCCAGCCGCCCACGCCGAACGTGCGGGTGTCGGTGTTCGCCCCGAGCGCGACGTTGTCCGCGCCGGCGAACAGCACGTTGCCCACGGGAGCGCGCTGCATCGCCATGTCGACCGAGAGCGAGGCGGGCGGAAGCAGCAGCGCACCGGCGACGACGCCGGTCGCGATCACCCCGCCGGTCGCCCCCACCACGACGCCCAGCATGCGGCGGCCGGATGCGGCGGGCGCGTGATCGTGGTCGTGTCCGGCGTCTCCGTGGTCGTGCCCGTGATCCTGCTCCGCGCCGAGCGGCAGCATGCAGGACCACACCGCGCCGACGAGCGTCGCGATCGCGGCGGCGACGGCGAACCACACCGTCTCGGGGCTGATGTACAGCGTGAGCCGCCCGGAGAACGCGAGCACCAGCGTGGCGACGGCGAGCCCGGCGGCGAGGCCCGCCCCGAGCCAGCGGCTGCTGAGCGCCTGTGCGCGGGAAGGCCGGTGCGCGGTGGTCGTCTCAGGCAAAGACGTTCACCCCGATTCCCAGAGCGAAGCCGAACAGGATCACGATGCCGACGATCCCGGCGAGGGTGCGCGCGGTGAAGGTCGTGCGCAGCAGCGCCATCATCTTGATGTCGACCAGTGGACCGACCAGGAGGAAGGCGACGATCGCGCCCGGCGAGAACGTGGAGGCGAACGAGAGCGCGAAGAACGAGTCGACGTTCGAGCAGATCGCCACCGAGATGGCGAGGGCGATCATCGCGACGACGGAGAGCAGCGGGTTGGAGCCGATCGCGAGCAGCACGTCGCGCGGCACGAGCACCTGCACCGCGCCGGCGAGCGCGGACCCGATGATCAGCGCGGGCATCACGGCGCGCAGCTCGACGAGGAACTGGGCCAGGCTCCGGCGGACACCGGATCCCTGCTCGTGCACGACGACTTCGCACGTGTCGCGGAAGCGTGCGGTGAGCAGCGCGTCGGGATCCGGATGCCGGCTGTACACCCAGCCGATCAGGTTGGCCACGAGGTAGCCGCCGACGAGACGGGCCACGAGGATCCCACCGTCGAAGCCGAACGCCGCATGCGTCGTGAGGATCACGATCGGGTTGACGATGGGGGCCGCGATGAGGAAGGTGAGCGCCTCCGCGGGACCCAGGCCGCGCATCATGAGTCCGCGCGCGAAAGGAACGTTGCCGCACTCGCACACCGGGATGAGCATGCCCAGCAGCGACAGCACGGCGCGCCGGGCCCAGCCGCGCTTCGGCAGGATCCGCTCGATCACGCCCGCGGGCAGCCACACCTGCACCACGATCGAGAGCAGGACGCCGAGGATCACGAACGGCAGCGCCTCGAACAGCACGCTCAGGGAGAGCGTGAGCCCGTCCTGCAGCCGGTTGGGCAGCCGGGCGGAGAACAGCTGCGGCGCGAAAACGTCGATCGCGACGAGGACGGCCACCACGGCAGCGCCGATCGCCGCGCCGATGAGCGCCGTACGGCCGGACAGCCGCGGCGGCGGCGTGCGCAGCGCGTGCGGAGTCGCCGCTTCTTCTCGCGTGGCGGTCGCGCGGCGGCCGGGTGTCGTCAGGGTCACGCGACGATCACTCCTGCGCGGCGGCGTCGGCGCAGCTCGCGCACAGTCCGAAGATGTCGACCACGTGCTCCGCATCGCGGAAGCCGTGCAGGGCCGCGGTGCGCTGGGCCCACTGCTCGACGTCGGTGGCCTCGATCTCGACGGTCATCCCGCAGGAGCGGCAGATCAGGTGGTGGTGGTGGCCCTCGCTGCTGCATGCCCGGTAGAGCGCCTCGCCCTCCGGGCTCTGCAGCGAATCGGCCTCACCGGTGGCCGCGAGTCCGGCCAGGGCGCGGTAGACGGTGGCCAGACCGATGCCGGTGTTGGCCTCGCGCAGGGCCTGGTGCAGAGACTGCGCGCTCACGAATCCGCGCGCGTCGGAGAGCTCCTCGCGCACGCGTTCGCGCTGCCACGTGTTCCGCTGGGCCATGCCCCGAGTCTAGAGCCGCCCCCTGGCCCGCGGCTGGGAGCAGCTTCTCCCGTCGCTGGACGCGCGGAAGGCCGCATCCCGCGAGGAGATGCGGCCTTCCGGTCGATCGGGTGAGGTCAGGCCTGAGCCTTCGGAGCCGCGGCGTCCTGCTCGCCCTCGGCCCCCTCTGCCTCGGCCCCCTCGGCCTCGGCCTCCACAGGAGCGGATCCGGATGCCTCGCTGCCGAGGGCACCGTCGGGACGGATCAGCTCGCGCACCTCGGCCATGAAGCTCGTGAGCTGCTGCTGCTGCCAGCGCAGCTGACGCGCGCGGTCATCGGCGTCGCGCACGACGTTCGCGGTGTGCGCGGTGACCATGTCGACGATCTTCTGCGACTTGGTCCTGGCACGGTCGAGGGTCTCACGTGCCCGCACCTGGGCCTCCGCCTCGATCGCACTCGCCTGCGAGCGCATCAGACGCTCGTAGTCCTCGGCCTTCGCCGAGATCCGCTCGGCATGCGCGAGCGACGAGGAGACCTGCTCGTTCGCGTCGGCGGTGATCCGCTCCGCGTGCGCGACAGCCTGGTTGTGCAGCACCAGGAACTCCTGCTGCGCATCGTCCTGACGGCGCGTGAGGGACTCCTCCATCTCGAGCACGCGGGCGTTCATCTCGCGCACCTCACGCTCGGCGGAGACCCGCAGATCGGTCGTCTCCCGGGTGACCATCGCGCGCAGAGCCGCCGCACCCTTCTCCGCCTCGGTGCGGATCGAGTGAGCCTCCTGCTCGGCGTGGTTCACCTTCTCCGCCGCGTGCGCGGCCTCGCGCTCGACCTGCGCGGTGTGCGCGGTGAACTCGGTCTCCATCTTCAGGCGCACCTGGTCGGCGTCGCGCTGGGCCTGCGCCGTGATCCGGGCAACGTCCGCGTCGAGCTCGGCACGCTTCGCGGCCGCCTCGTCGCGGGCGGCCTCGAGCAGCCGTTCCGCCTGCACCGCGGCGTTCTGGATCAGGATGCTGGCCTGCTCCTCCGCCACGCGCAGCACGGTCTCGAACTGCGAGCGCGAGGTGGCCTCGTCGATGTCCTCCTGGGATCCGGCGAGCGCCGTGCTCAGCGACTGGATCTGCTGCGCCGACTCGGTGACCTTCGCGTTCGCCGTCGCGAGGTCGGACTCCAGCTTGGTCGCGCGCTTGTCGTGCGCGGCGGTGGCCTTCGCCAGCTCCTGGCGGTGCTTCTCCGCCGCCTTGTCGAGCTCGCTGCGCAGGTGCGCGTCGGTCTTCGCTCCGGACTCCGCGGCGCGGCGCAGCTCTTCCTTGAGGGCGGTCAGGTGCGCGTCGACCTCGGTCTTGTCATAGCCGCGGAAGCCGACCGTGAAGGACTGCTGCGTCGTCGGGTTGTCCAGCAGCTGGTCGAAGAAATCTCCCTGCTGCGCCTTGTCCTCGGTTGCTCGGTCCTCAGTTGCCTCGGCCACGTGCCGCGCCTTTCTGTTCGCCCCTCCTGCTCCCAGGCAGGGGGGAGGCGCCGGGAAGGATGGATGCGGAGGGAGAATCGCGTCGTCCGGCGTCCCTGGGTGCGGGGGCCGCGATCCGCGCGAGTCCTGACGATCCTAACCCGCGGTTCCGCGGAGCCGACAGGGCGAGAACGCGGCAGGGCGCGGAACGATCGTGCCGTTGATCGCATGCCTCGTCGGCACCGCGTCCGGATGCCCGTACGCGCCGGGGGTCAGGCGCCGCCGGATCGAATCCCGGCAATCACGGCGCGGATCGCGACGCCTCCGCGACGGCGCTGCTCCGCCCGCTCCACGCCCGCGAGCGGTCCGCGCAGGCACAGCTCCGCGAAGCCGTGCACGGTGGCCCAGCACGCCCAGGCGGCGTCGTCGCGGCCCGCTGCGGCGAGGTCACCAGCGGCGACGAGATCGTCGAGCGCGGCGGCCAGCGCGAGGAACGCAGGCGCCTGCCGCACCGTCGCGGGATCCGGAGGGCGTATTCCGAAGAAGACGACGGCGAACCAGCCGGGCTCATCCAGGGCGAAGTCGACGTAGGCGGCGCCGATCCGGTGCAGCCGCTCTGCGGCCGAGCGATCAGGGGCGTCGGTCATCGCGACCGCCAGTCCCTGCTGGATCGCCGCAGCGGTCGCGTCGAGCAGTGCGGCGCGGTTCGGGAAGTGCCGGTAGGCGGCGTTCGGCGAGACACCTGCTCGGCGGGTGGCCTCGCGGATCGTCACCGCGGCGGGACCGCCCTCCCGGGCGAGCTCGACCGCGGCCTGCACGAGGGCCGTCGCGAGAGCCCCGTGGTGATAGGCCATCGGATCCCCCTCTTGTCGCGACTCCACATGATGTGTACGGTGTGAACATAGCAGATGTGGACGTCGTGAACATCGGCGTCACGGTATCGACCGGAACCGACCATCGGAGGATGTCATGACCGCTCTGCCCCCTGTCGTCGACGAGCAGACCTGGCGCGACGAGCTCGCGAAGCTGCGCGTGCGCGAGAAGGCGGCGACCAGGGAGCAGGACGCGATCGCCGCCGCGCGGCGCCGCCTGCCCGCGGTCAAGCTCCCGGAGTACACCCTGATCGCGGAGGACGGCAGCCGCGTGAGCCTGGCCGACGTCTTCGAGGGCAAGAGTCAGCTCGTCGCGTACCACCACATGTGGACCGACGGCGCCGGCTGGCAGTGCCCCGGCTGCACCGGCCTCACCTCGCAGTGGACCCGCACCGGCCACATCGAGGTGCAGGACGCCCGCTTCGTCCTCATCACGAACGGGCCGATGGACGAGGTCCTCGCATACAAGAAGCGCGTCGGCAATCGGATGACCTGGTATTCCTCCTCGGAGTCGAGCTTCGGCGCCGACATGGATTCGGGACCCGGTGAGGGCTTCGGCTTCAATGTGTTCCTGCGCGACGGCGACGACGTCTACCGCACATGGCACACGAACGGCCGCGGCGCGGAACGGTTCAGCGTCGCCTTCGCGATCTCCGACGTGCTCCCGTACGGGCGGCAGGAGCAGTGGCAGGACGTGCCGGACGGCTGGCCGCAGGATCCGACCTACTCCCGCTGGCTGAGCTCGCAGGACGTGGCCGCGATGTACGGCGACGCCGGGGCCTGACGACCACTCCTCCTCGACGATCCGCCGACCGGATGCAGGAGCCTGCCGCCATCCGCAGGACCGGCCTGCCGACGACGCCCTCTGTGCCGCCGCATCCCGCGCGAAACACGGCTCAGCGCGTCAGTCGCTCCTACGGATGGCGGCGTCGTCCTGCATTCGGCGACGACGGGGCGGACGACGACGGACAGGGGTTCAGGCGACCCTCTCCGCGGCGCGGGGCGCGAGGCGCACCACGCGCTCCCGACGCGCGCCGACGATGCGGCAGACGAGGTAGATCGCGAACGAGATCGTCGTGATGTACGGGCTCACAGGGAGCGTGCCCATCACGGCGAGCAGTATGCCGCCGACCGCCGAGACGATGCCGAACACCGCGGCCAGCACCGGCACAGCGACCGGGCCGGAGCGCACCCGCATGGCGGCCGCCGCCGGCGTCACGACGAGGGCCAGCACCAGCAGGGCGCCGATGATGTGCACCGCGACGGCGACCACGAGTCCGAGCAGGAGCATGAATGCGAAGGAGACGCCCACGGTAGGCACGCCGCGGGCCGCCGCGGACTGCGGGTCGAGCGACTCGAACCGCAGCGGACGCCAGATGAGCAGGAGCCCGATCAGCACGATCGCGCAGATCGCGATCAGCCAGCCCAGCTGCTCCGACTGCACCGACACGATCTGCCCGGTGAGCAGGCTGAAGCGCCCGGCGGCGCGACCGCTGTAGAGCGAGAGGCAGAGGATCCCGACGCCGAGCCCGAAGGGCATCAGCACGCCGATGATCGAGTTGCGATCGCGCGCACGTGCGCCGAGCCAGCCGATGATCCCGGCCGCGATCAGCGATCCCACGATCGAGCCGAGGACCACATCGACGCCGATCAGCAGGGCAGCGGCGGCACCGGCGAAGGACAGTTCGCTGATGCCGTGCACGGCGAAAGCCATGTCGCGCTGCATCACGAAGACGCCGATGAGTCCGCCCACGAGGCCCAGCACGGCGCCGGCCCACACCGAGTTCATCACGAGCGCGAGGATCTCCCCGTACTGCGGCAGGCCGCCGAACATGGCCTGCCCGATGTCGCCGAGATTCATGCGAGCTCCCCTGCACCGTCGTGCGCCGTGCCGTCGTGATAGTGCGCGGCGCTCTCCGCGTCGGGCGCACCGACCACGACGAGCCTGCCGCCGACCTTCGAGACGAACACCGGCGCCCCGTAGAGATCCGACAGCACGGTCGTGGTCAGCACCTCCAGCGGGGTGCCGAGCGTGAACCGGCCGTTCGCGATGTACAGGATCCGATCGACGATCTCGAGCACGGGGTTGATGTCGTGGGTGACCAGGAGCACGCCGGCGCCCGTGCGCCGGTGCGCGTCGATGAGCCCGACCACGGCCTGCTGGTTGGCGAGGTCGAGGCTGGTCAGCGGCTCGTCGCAGAGCAGCAGCCGCGGATCGTCCGCGAGCGCCTGCCCGACGCGCAGCCGCTGCTGCTCGCCGCCGGAGAGGGTGCCCGCGGGACGGTCCGCGAAGGACGCGGCCCCCACGGACTCGATCAGGGCGGTGACCTTCGCCCGGTCGCCGCGCCGCGGGATCGGGAAGCCGAACCGGTGCCCGTCGACCCCGAGCGCCACGAGGTCACGCCCGCGCATCGACGTCTCCGCGGGCAGCGGGCGCGCCTGCGGCAGATAACCGATCCGGCGGCTGCCCCGGCGGCGCACCGGCTGGCCGAGCGCCTCGATCACGCCTGCGGAGAGCTGCTGCAGGCCGAGGATGGCGCGGAGCAGGGTGGTCTTGCCGGATCCGCTCGGGCCGAGGACCGCGACGAGCTCCCCGGGGACGACATCGAGATCCAGGCCGCTCCACAGTTCGCGGTCGTCCCGTCGGATCGCGGCTCCCCGGATCCGCAGCAGCGGCGCCGCGGCCGGGGTGTCAGCGGGAGAAGTCACTTGTCGAGGTTAGAGGACATGGTCGCGATGTTCTCCTTCATCCAGGCCAGGTACGTCTTGCCGTCAGGGACCAGCTCAGTGACCTCCTGCACGGGCACGCTCTTCTCCTTCGCCACGGCGATGACCTTGGTCGTCTCCGCGCCGCCGGCCTGCGCGTTGGCGAACAGTGCCTTGACGTCGCCGGACTGGACCAGCTTCGTCGCCGCGAGCAGTGTCGCAGGAGGGACGTCCTGCCCCTCCTCGACGGCGTGACTGAACTCCTCCGGCGTGACGTTGACGAGACCGGCGGCTTCCGTCATGTACAGCGGCACCGGCTCGGTGACGAAGATCTTGGCTCCCGCGTGCTTGCCGCGCACCGCCGTGAGCTCGTCGTTCAGGCCCTTCAGCCCGCCCTCGAACGCGCTGAGGTTCTTCTCGAAGTCGGCCTTGTGCGCCGGGTCGATCGCGGTCAGCTCGCCGGCCACCTTCTTGGCGACTTCCTCCACGACGGCGGTGTCGTACCAGACGTGCTCGTTGAACCCGTCGACCGCCTTCGCCCCGTCCTCACCCTTCGGCCAGGTCGCCGCATACGTCACCGCAGAGACGACCGGAGCCTTGTTCCCGGATTTGGCGACGATGTCCGGAAGGAAGGCGTCGTAGCCGCCGCCGTTCTCCAGGATCAGCTGCGCGTTCTTCACCTTGAGCTGGTCGGCCGCCGTCACCTCGTAGTCGTGCGGATCCTGCGAGAGCGACGCGATGATCGACGTCACCTCGACGTGGTCGCCTCCGATCTCCTTCGCGACGTCGCCCCACACGTTGGTGCCCGCGGTCACGGCGATCTTCCCGCCCGCCGCACCCGAGGACCCGGGATCCGTCGTCGCGGAGCATCCGGTGAGGGCGAGGAGCGAGGCGGCGGCGAGCGCGAGGGCGGCGAGGGGCTTGGTCATGCCCTCGACCTTACGTTAAATGAGAATCATTATCAAAACGGGTCGGGGTGGGCTTCCGACTTATTTTCCGGTCTGGCTCCACTTTGATTCTTGCTGTCAGAATCTAATTCGCCTGGCCGACGACGCAGGGCCCGAGATCAGAGGAGATCACCAATGGCGAACGGATCCCACGTCCTGCTCGCGCACGCTCATCCCGACGATGAGAGCTGCGCGACGGGGGGAACGATCGCGCGGCTGGTCGCCGAAGGGCACGGCGTGACCGTGGTGACATCGACGCAGGGCGAGCAGGGCAGGATCGCCGTCGCGGAGCTGGCGCATCTGCACGTCGACCAGGACGACGCGCTCGGCCCGGAGCGTGCGCGCGAACTCGCCGCCGCGATGACCGCGCTCGGCGTCCAGGACCACCGCTACCTCGGCGGGCCCGGGCGCTTCCGCGACTCCGGGCGGATGGGGATCGCCGCCAACGACCGCCCCGACGCGTTCTGGCAGGCCGACCTCGACGAGGCGGGCCTGCTGATGGCGGAGATCATCCGCGAGGTCCACCCTCAGGCCGTGATCACCTACGACCCGAACGGCGGCTACGGGCACCCCGACCACATCCAGACGCACCGCGTCGCGATGCGCGGCGTCGAGCTCGCCGCCGACCCCGGCACCGCCCTGGACGGCCCGATCTGGGACGTGCCTTCCGTCTACTGGACGGCCGTGCCCCGCCGCCTGATCGTCGACGAGCTCACCGCTCTGGCCGGGCACGCCGACGAGCTCGGGCTGTGGGTCGATCCGGATCCGGCCGAGTATCCCGACGGCGTGCACGACGACGAGGAGATCGACGTCGAGTTCGACGTCTCCGCGCACCTCGACGCGAAGGCGGCCGCCCTCGACTGCCATCGCACGCAGCTCACCGTGAAGGGCCCGTACTGGGTGCTGGCCTCCGGACGCGGGATGCGGATCCAGGATCGCGAATGGTTCATCCGCGTGAAGGGCGGGCACCGTACGTCCGCGGACTACGAGACCGAGCTGCTCCCCGTGGCGGCGCGATGATGGCGCGCCCCACGCTCGCCCTCGACGACCGCCGCACGCAGCGGGCCCGCATCGTCGGCGCCCTGCACGAGCAGCGCAAGAGCCGCACCGACCTCGTCGAGCAGTTCGGCGTCAGCTCGTCCCTCATCACCCGTCTCGTGCGCAGCCTTCTGGATGACGGCGTGGTACGCGAGGTCGGCAACCAGTCCCAGACGATCGGCCGGCCGCCCGTGCAGCTCGAAGTGGTCCGCGATTACGGCGCCCTGTTGTCCGTCTCGTGCGCCTCGGACTCGCTGCGGGCGCGCAGCATCAACCTGCACGGAGGCGTGATCGCCGAGACGGTCTCCCCCGCGACGTCGGGCCGGGTCGACCCCGCCGCCATCATCGAGCTCGTCGCGGGCCTGGTCGAGCGCACGCCGCACCTCCTGGGCATCGGCGTCGCCGTGCCAGGAGTGGTCGATGCCGAGACCGGCGATGTGAGCGCGGCTCCCGATCTGGGCTGGGAGTCGGTGGTGCCGCTGCGCACCATGCTGCGCGACCGCTTCGGGACGGTCGTCACGATCGACAACGACGTGAACCTCATGATGGCGTCCGAGCGCCGCAGCCTCGATGTGCGCGCCGGTCGCAACGCGGTCTATCTGTACCTCGGCGAGCGGGGCATCGGCGCCGGCATCATCGCGGGGGGCCGTCTCATCGAGGGCGACCATGGCGCCGCGGGCGAGATCGGGCTGTTCCCGCTCAGCGCCACCGATCGCACCGACTTCGAGGACTCCACCTCCACGATCGCCATCGCGGCACGGCTCGAGGCCGCCGGCCACGACGTCGGCGGCCAGGCCGTGGACCGCCTGCTCGCGCTGGCGGACGCCGGCGACCCCGCGGCCCAGACCCTCCGCACGGAGATCCTCGCCTCGTTCTCCCACGCGATCGCGGTCATCACCGCCATCCTCGATCCGCACGTGATCCTGCTCGGCGGGCACGCGCGGGCCTTCCGTCCGGAGGACCACGCGGAGATGCTCGAGCCCGTCCGCAGGAATCTCCCGTTCGCCCCCGACGTCAGAGCCGCCCGCGCGAATCCGAACGCGGTGCTCGACTCGGCGGTGAACCGCTGCTGGCAGCAGCTGCTCACGGGAGGCCTCTGATCGCATCCCCCATTCCCCCGAACCCACCCGATCCGCGGCACCCGCCGCACCACTTCGACGAGGAAGACAAATGAAGGCACACAAGATCACCCGACCCCTGCTCGCCGCCGCGGGCCTCGCCTCCGCCGGAGCACTGCTGCTCTCGGGCTGCGCCGGCGATGTCAGCGCTGCGAAGCCGACCCAGACCACGGCGTCCGCCACGGATGCGCCCAGCGAAGGCCTCACGATCTACACCGGGCGCGACAAGGACGAGGTCGCCTGGGTCGTGGGCGAGTTCGAGAAGAAGTTCCCCGAATACAAGGGCAAGGTGCAGACGGTCATCGCCGGCGCACAGGACAACCTCGACCGGGTCCGCGCCGAGAAGGGGAACCCGCAGGCGGGCTTCCTCTGGGGCGGCACCCAGCAGCAGTTCGAGCAGGCCGCCTCCGAGGGGCTGCTCGACGCGTACACGCCGAAGAACGACAAGGGCGTTCCGGACAAGTACAAGGACCCCGAGAACCGCTGGACGGCGGAGATGCTGCTGCCAGAGGTCATCATCTACAACTCCGACCTCCTCACCGAGAAGACAGCTCCGCAGGACTGGGCGGATCTCGCCAGTCCCGAGTGGAAGGACAAGATCGTCATCCGCGACGTCATGCCCTCCGGCACGATGCGCACGATCTACGCCTCGATGGTCTACTCGGCGTTCGCGAAGGACGGCAAGCCCGAGGCCGGCTACGACCTCCTGAAGAAGATCGACGCCAACACCGTCTCGTACGCCGCCAACCCCGACGACATGTACACCCAGCTCGACCAGGGCACCGGTCAGGTCACGGTCTGGAACATGCAGGACGCGCTGATCCAGCCGCTCAAGAACAACCGCCCGTGGGGCTACATCATGCCGAAGTCGGGCGCTCCCGTGCTCGTCGACGGCGTCGGCATCATCAAGAACACGAAGCAGGCGTCCGCCGCCAAGTCGTTCATGGACTTCCTGATGGAGCCCGGAATGCAGGCGAAGCTCGCGACCGACTACTACCAGATCCCCGCGATGGACATCCCGAAGGACAAGCAGCCGACCTGGATGAAGGAGTTCAAGATCAACGAGATGAAGATCGACTGGAAGGTGTTCGCCGACCACCAGAGCGAGTGGATGACCTACTGGGCCGACAACATCAAGGACAAGGGCTGATCTGACGCATGGTCTCGGTCTCTCTGCACCAGCTCCGCAAATCGTTCGCCCGCTCCGGCACCGTCGTGAACGGCATCGACCTGACGATCGACGACGGGGAGTTCTTCACCCTCCTCGGCCCGTCGGGTTGCGGCAAGTCGACGACGCTGCGCATGATCGCCGGGTTCGAGGAACCCGACAGCGGCACGATCCACTTCGACGATCGTGATGTGACGTACGCTCCGGCGAACAAGCGCGACGTGGGCCTGGTGTTCCAGAACTACGCCCTCTTCCCGCACATGTCCGTGAGCCGCAACGTCGGCTTCGGGCTGGACGTGCGCGGGGTGCAGAAGGCCGAGGCCGCCCGTCGGATCTCCGACGTCCTGCAGCAGGTGGGCCTCTCGGCCCAGGCGAACGCACGCGTGGACGAGCTCTCGGGCGGGCAGCAGCAGCGCGTCGCGCTCGCCCGGGCGCTCGTCTTCCGTCCGCAGCTCCTGCTGCTCGACGAGCCGATGTCGAACCTCGACGCGAAGCTGCGGCTCGAGATGCGCAGCGCTCTGCGCGACCTGCACGCCGAGACCGGGATCACCTCGGTCTATGTCACCCATGACCAGGCGGAGGCGCTGGCGATGTCCACGCGCATCGCCGTCATGAACACGGCCGTCGTGCACCAGGTGGGCACCCCAGACGAGGTGTACAGCCGGCCGCTCACCGCGTTCGTCGCCGGATTCCTCGGACGCAACAACCTGCTCCGCGCCACCGTGCGCCGGAGCGACGGCGACCGCGCCGAGCTCACGCTGTCCGACGGCAGCACTCTCGCGGTGCGCACCGGCTCGGCCGCCCCAGGCGTCGACTTCGCCGTCGGATCGGACGTGATCGCGACGATCCGCGCCGAGAACGTCCGCCTCGCCGGCGCCGCCGACGACGCCAACGCCGTCTCCGGCACGGTGGCGGACGTCGACTTCATCGGGCACTCGCTCTCCTGCGAGCTCGACACCGCGGTGGGCCGCATCAAGGTCGACCTCACCGGGTCCCACATGCGCCCCACGCGCGGCGACGCCCTGCGGGTGGTGCTGCCGGAGGACGCCGCGTACTGCGTACCGGCGGACAGCTGATGGTCACGCTCACCAACGCCCAGCGCTTCGTAGGGCCGTCGAAGCGCCCGTCCTGGATCCGCCGACGCTGGTCGACGGCCCTCACCCTCGCCCTCCTGCTCGTCGTCCTGCTCGGCTACGTCATCGGGCCGATGATCGCGACCGCACGACGCAGCGTCTCGCAGGACAAGGCGGAGATCCTCGGGTTCTCCTTCAAGGCCTGGGGCGACTTCTTCGCGAACCCCACGCAGACCTCCGCGATCGGCGGATCGATCGTGCTGTCGCTGCTGTCCGTGCTGTGCGCGGGAGTGCTCGGCACCGGTGTGGCGATCCTGCTCACGCGCTGGGAGTTCCCCGGCCGACGCGTGTTCCAGGTGCTGGCGCTGCTCCCGATCGCGCTGCCCCCGCTCATGGGCGTGTGGTCGTTCAAGCTCCTGTTCGGTGTCGGCGGACGGATCCCGTTCGCCCTGCACGAGCTCTTCGGCGTCGATCAGAAGGCCTTCTGGCTGCAGGGCGTCGCCGGCGTGCTCATCGTGCACGCCATGACGATGTACCCCTACTTCTTCCTCACGGTCTCGGCGGCGCTCGCGAACTCGGACGCGTCGCTCGAGGAGGCGGCGGCCTCGATGGGGGCGCGAACCGCGCGCATCTGGGCCAAGGTCGTGCTGCCCATGCTCACGCCGGCGCTGGTCGCGGGCTCGCTCATCACCTTCATGTCCGCGATGTCGTCGTACACCGCCCCCTTGCTCTTCCAGTACACCGACGTGATGACCCAGCAGATCGTGATCGCCAAGACCAACGGCGACATGAGGCTCGCGTCGATCATCTCGACCACGCTCGCGGTGATCTCGATCGTGTTCCTCGCGATCATCCGCTCCTACGAGCAGCGCAAGGTGTACCGCACCCAGTCCAAGGGCGGCGGACGCAAGCGGTCGACCGTGGCCTCCACGCCCCTCCGGGTGCTGCTCTTCGTCGTCGCCGTCCCCGTGACGCTGTTCCTGGTGCTGCCGATCCTGATGATCGCGGTGCTCTCGGTCACGGCGAAGGGCGGTTGGCGGATGAGTGCGCTGCCCACGCAGTACACCCTCGAGTGGTGGGGCCAGCTGTTCAGCGGCTTCGAGTTCTGGCGCCCGGTGACCAACTCCCTGCTGATGAGCGTGATCGCCGTCGGCGGCGCCATGATCCTCGGCGCCGGCGCGGCCTACGTGATGAGCCGGATGCGGTTCCGCGGCAAGCTCGCGCTCGACATCGCGATCATGCTGCCTTGGGCGCTGCCGGGCACCGTGGTCGCCATCAACCTCATCACCGCGTTCTCGAGTCCCTCGCCCTTCGCCTTCGGGCAGGTGCTGGTCGGCACGTTCGCGATCCTGCCGCTCGCGTACTTCGTGCGGTTCAACCCGCTGATCTTCCGATCCACCGTCGCGTCCTTCTCGCAGCTCGACCCGAATCTGGAGGATGCGGCCCGCAGCCTCGGCGCGAGCTGGTGGTACGCGTTCCGCCGCGTGGTGCTGCCGCTCATCTCGCGCGGCATCATGGCCGGCGCGCTGCTGGCGTTCGTCGACGGCGTCGGCGAGTTCGTGGCGAGCATCCTGATCTACACGCCCGAGTGGATCCCCCTGTCGATCGCGGTGAACAACGAGAACTACCAGGGCAACATCGGCACCGGTTCGGTGTACGGCATGATCCAGGTCCTCCTGGTGCTGGTCGTGCTGATCGTCACCCGGCGCATGGAAGCCAGGGAAGCGGCGACGCCCGCCTTCTGACCGCCGCCCACAGACCCTTCAGAGAGAGATAGAGAATGAACCGCGACGAGATCGTCCAGCGCGACGGCGCATCCTTCCCCGGCGAGAGCTACACCACGGCCGTGCTGCGCCCCGCGTACAACGAGGCCAAGCGGATGCTGCTGCCGTCCATGATCCAGATCCACCGGGCGCACCTGGTGATGCTGCACGACGCCGGCATCCTCGGCGATGCGGAGGCCGCGACCATCGCGTCGGCCATCGACGGGCTCGACCTGGGCGCCCTCGCGGCCAGCGAGTACACCGGCGAGTTCGAGGACCTGTTCTTCACCGTCGAGCACGAGCTCATGCGGATCGGCGGAGAGGTCACCGGCAGCCTGCACACGGCGCGCAGCCGGAACGACATGGGCATGACCCTGTACCGCATGGTCATGCGGCGCCAGCTGCTGAAGGTGCTCGACGCCGCCGGCGAGCTCTATGCGACGCTGATCCGGCTCGGCGCCGAGCATGCCGACACCCTCACCCTCGAGCACACCCACACGCAGCCGGCGCAGCCCTCCGTGCTCGGGCACCGCTTCCTGGCGATCGCCGACGTGCTCGGGCGCGACATCCGCCGCGTCGAGCAGGCGTACGAGAGCCTCGACTTCTCCCCGATGGGCGGCGCGGCGCTCACCGGCACCGGTTTCGCGATCGACCGCGAGAACATGGCGCGCCTGCTCGGCTTCGGCGGGCTCGTGGAGAACTCCTACGACGCCGTCGCCGCGACCGACTACATCGCGCATTCCGCGATCGCGCTGCAGCTCATGGCGATCGACACCGGGCGCAGCTGCGTCGACTTCCTCACCTGGTGCACAGCGGAGTTCGGCCTGTACCGGGTCGCGGCCCCCTACGTGCAGATCTCGTCGATCATGCCGCAGAAGCGCAACCCGGTCTCCATCGAGCACTCGCGGTCCCTGTTGTCGGCGGCGTCGGCGAGCGCGGCGACCGTGCTCACGATGATGCACAACACTCCGTTCGGCGACATCGTCGACACCGAGGACGACCTCCAGCCCTACGCGTGGCGCGCAGTCGACACCCTCACCGACGTCCTGAACCTGCTGACCGGCGTGCTCGGGACGATCCAGGTGAACACCGACGTGATGCGCGAGCGCGCACTGGCGTCGTTCGCGAACGCCACCGAGCTGGCCGACACGCTCGTGCGCGACGGAGGGCTCACCTTCACCCAGGCGCACACCGTCGTCTCCCGGATCGTCCGCGAGGCCGACGCCGCGGGGATGACCGACGTGCGATCCGTCTCCACCGACCGCGTGCGCGAGGTCGCCCAGGAGGTGACGGGTCGCGAGGTCTCCCTCACGACCGACGACGTCGCCCGTGCGCTCGACGCCGACAACTTCGTCGCCGTGCGCACCTCGACCGGTGGCGCCGCCCCGAGCGAGGTCGCCCGCATGGCCGCAGCCCGGCAGGAGACCGAGCAGGAGCTGCGCCGCTGGCGCGACGCCAAGCGCGATCACCTCGACGCCGTCGCCGACCGGCTGGTCGAGGCGACGGCCGCCCTTCAGGCGTGATCGGGCGGATGTCGCGCCGGATGAGCGTTCTCGGAATCGACTTCGGCGGCACCAAGGTCGCGCTCCGCGTGGAGTCCGCTGATGGCTCGCGCAGGGACGAGCGCCTGCGGATCGGCCAGGACGAGCCCGCCGTCAGCGTGCTCGAGCGGACCTTCGCGGCCGCCGCGCGCCTGGCGGAGCCAGGCGTCGTCGACGCGGTGGGGGTGTCGACCCCGGGGATCGTGTTCGACGACAGGGTCGACCTCGCCCCGAACGTCGTCGGCTGGTCCGAGCTCGACCTCGCCGGCCGCTTCCGGGACGCCTTCGGAGCCGTCCCGGTCGCGATCGAGAACGACGTGAAGGCCGCCGCCCTGGCGGAGGCCAGAGACGGCGCGCTGCGGGGCACGAGGGTCGGGCTCTACGTCAATCTCGGCACCGGCATCGCGATCGCCCCGGTGCTGGACGGCCGGGTGCTCCGCGGCGCCCACGGCGCCGCGGGCGAGATCGGATACGGCATCGTGGGCGCGGTGTCCGAGTGGCGCGCGGGCGTCCCGACCCTGGAGGAGTTCGCCGGTGGCAGCGGTCTCGAGAGGAGGGTCGCGGCCGACGGTCACGTGCCCGCCTCCGACGTCCCTGGACTGATCGCGGCGCTCGGCACGAGCCCCGCAGCCGACGAGATGTGGTCGGGCACGGTCGACGAGATCGCCCGGCATCTCATCACCGCGGCGCTCACCTGCGATCCGTCGCGGATCGTCGTGGGCGGGGGGATGACCCGGGCGGGATCCGCCCTGTTCCAGCCGCTGTCGGAGCGCCTTGACGCCGCCCTCCCCTATGCGCCGGAACTGCTGCTGTCCGAGTTCGGGCCCGATGCGTCGCTGCGCGGCGCGGTGATGCTCGCGGACGACGCCGTAGAGGCGTGACCTCCGCCGCCCGTTCCGCAAGGGACGCGGCGGCGGAGATATTTTCCGGCGTTGACGCCCATCCCCGGCACCTGTGGAATTGCTGTTAGCGGTTATTTCTACACAGAAAGAAAGTACCGCTTCCCCTCTCCACCGAATGCGCGGGACGTGACGTCGACGTCCGCTCGCGCGGAAGGACGACTCATGGACGATCGACTCCCCCTGACCCAGCGCGCGATGTCCCGCCGCACCCTCTTCAAGGCCGGAGGCGTGCTCGGCGTCGCCGCAGCGGCCGGCGCCGCCTTCCAGGTCTCGCCGCTGAGCGCGGCGGAACAGGCGCTCGCGGCCCCGGGCGGCGCCGTGAAGCTCAACGTGCTGTTCATCGGGGCGCACCCGGACGACGAGGCGGGCAACCTCGGCGTGTTCGGTCAGTGGAACGAGTTCTTCGACATGAAGGCCGGCGTGATCACGGTCACCCGCGGCGAGGGCGGCGGCAACGCCGTCGGGCTCGAGGAGGGGCCGCCGCTGGGCATGATGCGCGAGGCCGAGGAGCGCAAGGCCGTCGGATACGCGGGCATCGAGCACGTCTTCAACCTGGACGGCCTGGACTTCTACTACACCGCGAGCGCTCCGCTGTCGCATCAGGTCTGGGGCGGCGACGCGGTCCTCGGCCGCATCGTGCGCGTGGTGCGCGCGACCCGGCCCGATGTCATCGTCACGATGAACCCGTCCGCCGTCGAAGGCAACCACGGCAACCACCAGCAGGCGGCGATGTTCGCCGTCGAGGCCTACCTCGCGGCCGGCGACCCCGGCCGCTTCCCCGAGCATCTCGCCGAGGGCTTCGCGGCCTGGCAGCCGCGGCGCATCCTCCGCGCCGGCGCGAACGGCACGGGCGCGAACGGCGAGGGCGGCGTCGCCGCCGGCTACACCCCGTCCGTCGCATCCGACGTCGTCTTCGGCTGCTGGAACGGCACCCCCAGCACCCGCAACGGCCGCCGCTGGTCCCAGATGCTCGACCTCGCGCGCTGGGCCTATGTCACGCAGGGCTGGGCCGAGATGGCCGCGAGCCCCACCGACCCCGCCAAGATCTCCACCTCGTGGTTCACGGTCATCCACTCCCGCACCCCGCTCGCGGATCCCCGCTCCGGCGGCGACGCCGCGCTGCGCGGTGCGGCGCTGCCGATCGACGGCGGCCTCCCCTTCGGCACCCTCATCGACGTGCGCCCCGCGCGATTCGAGGCGGTCGCGGGTCAGAGCCTCGCCGTCGACGTGACGATCACCGCGCCGGATGATGCGAAGCTCGCCGGCGGCGCCGTGACGCTGGCGGTCCCCAGCGGGTGGACGGTGAGCGGATCCCAGTCCGTGCGCGCCCTCAAGAAGGGCGGCTCCCAGCGCCTCACGTTCCAGGTCACCGCCGGATCCGACCCGGTGGGCACCCAGGCGCGCGTCGAAGCGACGCTCACCGCGGGCGGCGCCTCCGGCACCACGTTCGCGCAACTCCGCGTGGCCGGGGCGGTCGAGGCGACCATCAGCCCGCTGCCCGAGATCCGCCTGTTCCGGGAGTGGACCGCCGGACTCGGGATGAAGCACCTCGACGTGCTCGTCCCCGAGCTGTTCCCCGTCGGACAGGGCCGCACGCGTCCGCTGGACGTGGTCGTGCAGAACTTCTCCGACCAGGTCCGTTCCGGCTCGGTCTCGCTCGAGCTCCCCGCCGGGTTCTCCGCATCGCCGGCCGAGCTGCCCTATGCAGGGCTCGGGGCCGGGGCGACAGCCACGCTCACCTTCGACGTCGCCAACACCGACACCGCGATCCCCACCGCGAACCGTGCGAGCAACGGCGGCAACTGGCCCGTGACCGTCCGCGCGGTGAGCGATGCCGGCACCGCCGCCCGATCGGTCACCATGAACCTCGTGCCCGCCTATGCGGTGCAGCGCGCCGACGTCGCCCCCGTGCTGGACGGCATCCGCCGGGACGACGAGTACCCCGGCGACCCGATCCCCGTGGAGACGATCTGGGACGGATCCCCGATGGGCGGCACCACCGCCTCGATCAGCGCGAAGACCTGGATCACCCACGACGACGCGAACCTCTACCTGTTCATCTCGGTCGCCGACGACATCCGGGGGACGATCCTCCCGGCCGCGGACAACAAGCGCCAGCGCCGCACCGATTCGGTCGAGATCTACGTCGATCCCCGCGGGGACGCGCCCAACACCGCACACACGTTCATCGGCGGCATCATGCCCTCGATGGACACGATGACCGGCGCCCCTGGCGTGGGACGGGACAGGGACAACTGGCAGGGCCAGGCGGCCGTGACCGCCCCCGGCATGGAGGTGGCGGTCCGGATGGCGCAGACCGCCGCCGAGTACGCCGGCTACGACCTCGAGGTGAAGATCCCGTTCTCTGTACTGCCCGACAACCTCGACCCGGCCCACGTCGGGTTCAACGTGGTCGTGAACGATTCGGACACCCAGAACAAGGCCGCGCAGAACCGCGTCGGCTGGTCGACGTTCCCCGGCATGCGGGCGGACCCGTGGCGCTGGGGCATCATCACGCTCGACGGCATCGCCGACGCGGGTGCCAGCCCCAAGGACCCGACGCTGCCCGACACCGCGGCGCGGTCGGTCTCCTCGCCGCAGTCGATCCTGCAGTCCGCCGGCGACCAGGTGCCCCTCGGCGGCTCGTCCCCGGCGGACCACGCGCTCAAGGTGCTCTCGTCCTCCGTCTCGGGCGGCATCGCGAAGGTCGCGCTGCAGACGCCGCGGGCCGGGACGGCCCGGGTGTTCCTCTGGGACGGCGCGCAGGTCCTCGGCAGCACCGAGAAGGCCGTGGGCTCGGGGCGGACCGACGTCGGCTTCCCGGTCCGCACCACCGCGAGCGGCACGGGCGACAGCCTCACCGGCACGCCCGCCTCTCCGGTGCTGGCCGTGTCCTTCGAGACGAACAGCGGCGTCTCCGCGACGCGAGCACCGCTGGGCGGGCGCTCGCGCTGAACGAAGGGAGGGGCCGACGCGAACATTCGCGTCGGCCCCTCCCCTGTCCGCCCGCCTCCGGTGGCTCGTCCCGCAGCGCAGGGGCGTTCGGAAGCGGATCCGCTCAGCCGCGCAGCCAGACCGTGCTCTCGCCGGCCACCGCGCCGTCGACGAGGGTGCCGAGCACCGGCTCCGCGCCGGCGGCGAGCGCGAACGGCTCGGTGCCGAAGTTCGTCACGACCTGCCATCCGTTCGGGCGCACGAAGCGGAGCACGTCGTCGCGGCCCGTCTCGATCCAGTCCAGGCTCTCGCCGGTCTGCAGCTCGTGGCGCAGGGCGAGTGCGCGCCGGTAGGCGTTCAGCGAGGACGCCGGATCCGCATCCTCGGCCTCGACCGCGTAGTCCGCGAACCAGTCGGGCTGCGGGATGTGGGCGCCGGCGGCGCCGAACCCGAACGAGGATCCGGAGCGCGCCCAGGGCAGCGGCACGCGGCAGCCGTCGCGGCCGAGCCCGTCGCGGTCGGGATCGGCGCCGCGGAAGAACGCGGGATCCTGCCGGTCCTCCGCCTTGATGTCGGCGACCTCGTGAAGCCCGAGCTCCTCGCCCTGATAGAGGTAGGTGCTGCCGGGCAGGCCGAGGAGGAACAGCGATGCGGCGAGCGCGCGGCGTCCGCCCCGCTCCAGGTCGACCTGGTCCGCAGGCCCGCCGGCGAGGATCCACGCGGACCCCTGCTTGACGTCGCGTCCGTTCAGCGGCTCCAGCCCGTAGCGGGTGGCGTGACGGACCACGTCGTGGTTCGAGAGCACCCAGGTGGAGCTGGATCCGGTCGCCTCGCTCTGCGCCAGATTGTCGGTCACGATGTGCCGGAACTGCGCGGCGTCGAAGTCCGCCTCGAGCAGGTCGAAGTTGAACGCCTGGCCGAGCCCCTCAGGAGTCGCGTACTTCGCGCGACGCTCGGCCGTGGCCACCCACGCCTCGGCCACCGCGATGCGCGCCGGGTCGTACTCGTCGAACACCCGCCGCCACTCGCGGTAGATGTCGTGCACGGCGTCGCGGTCCCACAGCGGGTGCTGCCCGTCGGTCGTGTCCATCGCGTCGAGCTCGGCCTGGCTCGGCAGCACCTCAGGCAGGTCCTTGCTCAGGCCGTGCGCGACGTCGATGCGGAAGCCGTCGACCCCGCGATCCGACCAGAACCGCAGCGTGGTCAGGAACTCGGCGTGCACGTCGGGGTTGTCCCAGTTGAAGTCGGGCTGCTCGGTGGCGAAGAAGTGGAAGTACCACTGGCCGTCGCCGACCGGCTCCCAGCCGGCGCCGCCGAATACGCTCGTCCAGTCGGCGGGCGGCAGCTCGCCGTTCGCGCCGAGCCCGTCGCGGAAGATGTAGCGGTCGCGCTCGGGCGAGCCCTTGGGCGCGGCGAGTGCCGCCTGGAACAGCGCGTGCTGATCCGAGGAGTGGTTCGGCACGATGTCGACGATCGCCTTGATGCCGCGGCCGTGCAGGGCGGCGATCATGTCGTCGAAGTCGGCGAGGGTGCCCAGACGCGGATCCACGTCGCGGTAGTCCGCGACGTCGTATCCGCCGTCGGCCAGCTCGGACGGGTAGAACGGGCTCAGCCACACGGCATCGACGCCGAGCCCTGCGAGGTAGTCGGCCTTCTCGACGATGCCACGGATGTCTCCGAGGCCATCGCCGTTCGTGTCGGAGAAGCTGCGCGGATAGACCTGGTAGACGACGGCCTGACGCCACCAGGCGGCATCGGCGGATCCGGTCACGAGGGTGTCGGCCGCGAGGACTGCATCGGTCATGGGGTTCCCTTCTGGGGTTCGGGGTTCGGTCGGTTCGGGTGCCGAGGCCTTCGACGAGCTCAGGGACCGGGCAAGCCCCGCGGGGCGGTGCCGGTTGCTGAGCCTGCCGAAGCACGGGACCGCACGGGGTCAGCCCTTGACGGCGCCCTGGGTCACGCCCTCCATCACCCAGCGCTGCGTGAACAGGTAGGCGACGATCGCGGGAGCCATGGCCATCAAGTACGAGGCGAAGGCGACGTTGTAGTTGCTGCTGAACTGATTCTGGAACAGGTTCTGCCGCACCGGGAGGGTCTGCAGGGCCGGATCCGAGATAATCAGCGACGGCATCATGAAGTCGTTCCAGGCGTACAGGAAGGCGAAGATGCCGACCGTGGCGCTCATCGGGCCGAGCAGCGGGAAGATGATCCGCCAGAACGTCTGCCAGGTGCTCGCACCGTCGATCCGGGCGCTCTCCTCGAGCTCAAGCGGGATCGACCGCAGGAACGCAGTGAACAGCAGCACGCTGAAGCTGAGCTGGAACATCGTGGCGAGCAGGATCACACCGAACGGATTGTCCAGGTGGGTGAGCCCGGTGAGCTGGATCTGCGGCAGCGCCACCACCGGGAACGGGATGAACATCGCCGCCAGCAGGTAGAAGAAGGAGTACCGGAACAGCCGGTGGTCCCAGTTGCGCACGATCGCGTACGACGCGAACGCGGCCAGCAGCACGGTCAGGAACACGGTGCCCGCGGTGACGAGCAGCGAGACCCCGGCGCCGACCGGGAACTTGGTGAGGTCCCAGGCCTGGGCAAACCCGTCGAAGCTGAACGGGGTCGGGAGCGAGAACGCGTTGCCGTCGACCGCCTGCTTCGACGTCTTGAACGCCATCGAGATCGTGACGTACAGCGGGATCAGCACCGTGACCGTGCACAGGATCAGGATGATCGTGCCCGACCAGTTCACGCGCTCCATACGGACCCGGGGCCTGCGTCCCGACGTGGTGATGGCCTCGGTGGTGAGGACGGTCTGCGTGGACATCAGAGTGCGTTCCTTCCGCGGGTCACGGACAGCTGCAGCAGGGAGATCAGGATCGCGACGATGAAGAAGATCGTCGCGTTGGCCATCTGGTAGGCGTAGTCGCCGCCGTTGAAGCCGGCGATGATCGTCATCGCCACGCTGCGGGTCGAGGTGCCGGGGCCGCCGTCGGTGAGGCCCTTGATGATGTCGTACGCGTTCAGGAAGCCCTTGAACCCGAGCACGATGTTGATGACGAAGTACCCGGCCACGAGCGGAACCGTGATCCGGGTGAGCTGCTGGAACTTCCCCGCCCCGTCGATGCTGGCCGCCTCGTACACGTCTCCCGGGATCGAGAGCAGGCCGGCGATGTAGATCAGCAGCGTGCCCGGGATCGCCTGCCAGGCGGTCACGATCACGATGCCGACCCAGGCCAGATCCGGATTCGCCAGGATGCTCGTCGACAGCCAGGGGATGCCCGTCGCGGTCCCGAGAGCCGGGATCGAGTTGGAGAACAAGAAGTTGAACACGTACGCGATGATGATGCCTGAGATCACCATCGGGATCACGAAGATCGCCCGCAGGCCGGTCTTGAAACGGATCCTCGAGACGAGCCCGACGGCCAGCAGGAAGGCCAGCACGTTCACCACGATCACGGTCGCGATCGAGAACCCGAACGTGAACAGGTAGCTCTGCAGAATGGCCGGATCGCTGAACGCGGCTATGTAGTTGGTGAACCCGTTGAAGCTCCAGGTGCCGATTCCGATCGAGTCGGTGAAGCTGAAGAAGATGCCCATGACCGCCGGCACGGTGATCGCCAGCGTGAACAGCACCAGCGTTGGCAGCAGGAACAGATAGTAGATCGGCTCGATCCGGCGGCTGCTGCGCCGGATCTTCCGGTCACCGCCCGTCACGATGGTTGTTGTCGTGCTCATTTCGCGGTGCCCTTCGTGTCGCTCGGAAGCTTCGGGGCGAGGAAGGCAGCGCGCGCCCAGTCCGTGTCCATCGTGCTCAGGGTGTCCTTGACGTTGCCCCCGAGGGCGATCGCCTGGACGTAGTTGAAGACCGGGATCGTCTTCGGCACCAGCACCGAAGCCCCCTGATAGACCGCGCCTTCGTCGTAGTACGGGATCATCCCGGCGATCCGCGGATCGTCCGGCATGGTGGCGTCGGTGGTCGGTGCGAAGCCGAGCTGCGCGGCGTTGTACGCGTCGATCACGGACGGCTGGTAGAGGTAGGCGAGGAAGTCGCGTGCGGCATTCTGGTGCTTCGATCCCGTGGGGATCATCGCGGCGAGGTCCATGTTCACGCGGACCTTCAGATCCTTTGGATCGTTCGTCATCGGCAGCGGGAAGGTGCCCAGCTGCAGGTCTGGGGACGTCTTGGCGATCTCGCCGAACGCCCACGGCCCCTGCAGGTACATGGCGCCCTGCCCCTTCGCGAACGCGAGGTTGCCGTCCACGTAGGCCTGGCTCCCGGCGTTGGGCTGGGTGTAGTTCTTGATGAGCTGCGTCATCTGGTCGACCGGCTTCGCGAAGTCCTTGGAGAAGGATGTCTGCGAGTTCGGGCCGACGTTCGTGCCCTCCTCGTTCATCTTGGTGAAGAAGTCCACGACCGGCACCTCGCCGCCGACGGCGTAGTCGTACCAGCCCTGACCGATCGTCCAGTTGTCCTTGAACGTGCCGTAGAACGGGGTGACCCCAGCCGCCTTCAGGGTGTCGCTCGCGGCGATCAGCTCGTCCCAGGTCTTCGGCACCTGGATGCTGTACTTCGCGAAGATCTCTTTGTTGTAGATCACCGAGGCGGCCATCACCGAGTACGGCAGCACCGTCGTCTTGCCGGGGCAGACGCCGTACTGGTCCAACAGCGGCTGCAGATCCTTGCGGATGCGTCCTGCCTCCTCCGTGTCCGACAGGTCGGTCAGCGCGCAACGCTGCACGAATCGGGCGACCTCGAAGTTGTAGTTCGCCAGCATCAGGTCTGGCGGGTTGCCGCGCACGAAGCTGGCCGAGACCACGTCCACGCCCGACGTGTCGATCTCGACCCGCACCTTGTTCTGCGAGGCGTTGTAGTCGTTCACGACCTTGGTCATGAAGTCGATCGCCTCGCGCTTGCTGAAGGTGAAGCGGACCGTCTCGCGACCGTCTGCAGGCGCGCAGCCTGCAAGGGCGGTTCCCGCGATGGTCAATGCCGTGATGACGGCGAGCACTCTCGCCGTCCGCGTTCTCTTCCCAGACACCATCGTCCTCGTCCCTTCCGGCGGATCCGCTGCTCCCGCGACCTGAGGCAGGTGGCGATGCGGACCCTTGTTCCGGAAATTAGATTTTGTTCCCGAATTAACTCGGACAAGGGATACTCTGACAGAGGTCCACCCGAGAGGTCAAGCACGAATGCCGAGAGCCGCCGCGCCCGACACGGCACCCGACGTCACCGCCGACGCAGGCGCCGCCGTCGTGGGTTCCACCGTCGTGGGTTCCGCCGTGTCCCCCGTCAGCCGACCGAGCCTCGGCCAGGTGCTCGATTTCGCGTGGGGCCGCGGACCGTTCACCGCCACGGAGGCGATGGCCGGTGCTTCGCTCACCCGTTCGACCACGATCGACGCGATCGACACCCTCGTCGGGGCGGACGTGGTGCGCGAACTCGCGAACGCCCGCGACGCCGGCGAGTATTCAGGCGGGCGCCCTGCCCGCCGGTTCGAGCTGCCCGCCGACCTCGGCGCCGTGATCGCCCTGGACGCGGGCGACACGCACCTCGGCGTGACCGTGACGGACCTTGCGCGCACCCCGCTCGCACACGTGCGCGCCGACCTGGATCCGCAGCACACCGTGGGGCAGCGCCGCACGGCGATCCTGCGCCACCTCGACGCGGCGCTCGCTTCGAGCGGCGTGCCCCGCGACCGCGTTCTCGCGCTGTGCGCGGGAGTCGCCGCCCCGGTGGCGCGGAACGGTTCTTCACCGCCGCACCCCGACGGCTTCTGGGAGCGCACCAACCCCGGCCTCGCCGAGCTGCTGGCCGGGTGGGCGCCCGTCGTCGAGATCAAGAACGACGCCGTGCTCGCCGCCGCTGCCGAGGGCGACCTCGGTCAGGCCGCGGACTGCCGCGACTACATCGCGCTGATCGCGGGTGAGCGGTTCGGCGCCGGCGCGGTCGTGGACGGTCACATCCTGCACGGCGCGCACGGCGGCGTGGGCGAGATGGTGCTGCTGGACCACGTGCGCGGCGTGGGCTCCGCCGAGGGGCTCGGGCCCGCGATCACGCGGATCGCCCGGGAGCTGCTGGCCTCAGGGGAGGTCGCGGCCGGTGGAGCCTTGGCCGATCTCGCCTCGAACGGCCTGCACCCGGAGCGGATCCTCGCCCTCGCCGCCGCAGGAGATCCCTACGCGGCGCAGGTCGTGCGCGGGGCGGGCGAGTACCTCGCCCGCGTCGTGGCGGTGCTCGGCAGCACGTACGATCCGGAGCGCGTGATCGTCTGCGGCGCGATCGCCGAGGACATCGAGCCTGTGCTCGACGCGGCGCGCGACGTGCTGCGCCCGCTGCTCGACCTGCCGGCGCCGACGATCCTGCGCTCGCACCTCGGCGCCGATATCGTGCTCGCCGGCGCGGTCTCCACGGCCCTGGCCTCAGCCAGGACCGTGGGGCTGCCGCGGCTCGTGGCGCAGCGGCTGCACGGCTGAGGCGAGGCCCATCCCGGGGTCGTTGAGCGAGGACGCCGCGGACGGACCCTTCGTCCGGACACGAATATCCGAATGGTGCCGTCCGAGGAGCAGATACGCCGTTTTGCTGCTGCTTGCCGCGGTTGTTGAACGCGGGATTGAAATCCTGCGCGGGCCTGGAGATCCCCGAAGCATCACTGCTCGGCCACGGGCACCACCCAGTCAAACGACGATCAAGAAAGCAACGAACGCGCGCGTCCGCTTGATCTCCTGGTCAGACAGGCTTTTCAACCAACATCCAATCTGCAAGGCGGTGTGCCGTCAGCGCTCGATCAAACGACCATCAAGAAACGTCAGACACCCAGAACGGGACGTACCGACGTGAGCGCGGCCCCGCCCCCGGATCCTCGATCAGGATGAGACCAGCATCCAGCGCATCGGCGAGCAGACGCGACGCCTGGGAGCTATTCTGTTCGGCGATTCCGAACCTGGTACGGATCGACGCATTCGTGGTGGGCTCGCCCGAGACGTATCGCAAAGCGGTGTGAAGATAGACCGCGTCGATGCGCTCGCTTCGCGACATCTCTGCGAACGGACGTGGTGCGTACAGGGTGACCTTCGTGTGATGGGAATCGGCCGAGATCTTGGGCGCCGGGAGCTGGTTCATCTCAACCTCGACCGCGATCTTCTCCCATCCAGAGCCACGTTCCTCGGAGATGCCGACACGTGTCATAAAGGATGCCAGAGCTTCGTTGCGCGAGGGAGGGCGTTGTCCGATGAACCGCCGGACGTCAATGAGGGGCACTCCAGGATTGGTGAACTCGATCCGATTGGAGAAGATCTCTATGATCGGACCACTGCCGGCGATCGATAGGTCCTGGTGTATGAGCATGTTCGCGACAAGCTCTCGCACCGCGCGTTCGGGATAGAGCTGTCGGTTGCTACGGATCCCTCGCTCGACCGTCTCAATGCCCGGCACGCGCGCCTGGACATAGTCCAACAGACCGCTGAATCCGCTACCGTAGCCGCGGGCGCCGACCTGCTGCTCGACGCCGCCCGCACGAGAAGCATCCTCATAACGCACAACGCGAACGGCCTTCCGCGACACAGAAGCGAACGAGCTCAAGTCTCGCGCAAACAGCACCGCCCCAAGATTCGTGATGAACAAGTCGCCCGAGATTGTTCGTCCGAGCAGTCCTTCGCGCACCATCTGGTTGACGATGCCTTGTCTGGTTTCGGGGAGATCCGCATGGAGAAGCTGATAATACGAGTGAATATCGATCAGGTCCAGCGCGCGGCCTTCGGTCAGATTGCTCGCCGCGATACCGGTCTCAAAGCTGCCGCCGCGCAGCAGGTCCCACAGTCGGCTCTCGTGCTCCGGATACTCCGTCAGCCGCTTCTTGTAGCTACCGACCCGCAAGTATCTAACTGACTTGAACGCGACCGGCGTCGATCGTGCGGCGTCGACTTCCACAATGACTGCGTTCACTCCAACGCCTGTTGCAATCACACGGAACTCGAAGTAGACCTGCGGGTTGAGCATCCGCGTCAGCCACGGAATCAAGTCCTCGTTACCAGAGGCCTTCGCCGAATGAGGATCGAAGTCAGTCCCGACGACCACATGATCGCTGTCTCGCACACCCCACACCAGATAGCCATGGGTAGTGCCGCTCAGGACGGCAGAATTCGCGAGCGCACTGATGTACTCCCCGATCTGCCCAGGATCGGCAAGGTTCTCCTTGAACTCCAACCAGCCCAGCTCCTGCCGTTCGGCACACAGGCGCGCGAGGAGCTGCTGATCGTGGTTGAGCGGAGACACTCTCCAAGGCTACGTGGCCGACTCCATTCGACTGGGCGACTCCGCCGTGTCGCGGCCAACGGGAGGACTGCATGTCATGGCCAGCTCCGAGGCTGAGATCAGCGCGCAGAACTGCCTTTGAGTGCTCCTCGAAGAGCTCGCTAATGCTGACGCGCAAAGCACCCCAGCTCCCTGTGGGTTGGGTCCTTCGATAAAACTCACGAACCGCGGCAGGCTCAGCGACCGACGCGGGGTCGGGGACCGGCTGTGAGGCCGGGATCCCCGGTCTCAGTCCACCAGCAGCGCTGGCTCCTCGAGCACGGCGGCGACGTCGGCGATGAAGCGGCTCATGCCGTCGCCGTCCACGACGCGGTGGTCGAAGGATCCGGCCACGGTCGTCACCCAGCGCGGGCGCACCTCGCCGTCGACGACCCACGGCTTCTGACTGATCGTGCCCATGGCGACGATGCCGGCCTCGCCGGGGTTGATGATCGGGGTGCCCGCATCCATGCCGAACACGCCGATGTTGGTGATCGTGATGGTGCCGCCCTGCTGGTCGGCGGGCGTGGTCTTGCCCTCGCGCGCGGTCGCGGTGAGCCGGTTAAGCGCACGGGCGAGGTCGCGCATGCCGAGATCCTGCGCATCCTTGATGTTCGGCACGAGCAGGCCGCGCGGTGTGGCGGCGGCGATGCCGAGGTTCACGTAGTGGCGCACCGCGATCTCGGCGCCGTCGGCGGTGTCGATCCAGGCGGCGTTGACCATCGGGGTGCGGCGCACAGCCCAGATCACGGCGCGGGCCATGATCAGCAGCGGGGAGACCTTGACGTCGGCGAAGTCGGGCGAGGCCTTGAGGCGCTTGACGAGCTCCATCGTGCGCGAGGCGTCGACCTCCTTCCACACGGTCACGTGCGGCGCGGAGTAGGCGCTCTGCACCATCGCCGAGGAGGTCGCCTTGCGGACGCCCTTGACCGGGATGGACTCGGTGCGGCTCTCATCCGCGCCGACCGGGGCGGGCGAGAGCCCGCGGGCGGGGCCGACGGGCCTTTCGTCGGCTGCCGAGCGAGCCGAAGGCGAGACGAAGGACGCTCGCTCAGGGACGGGGAGCTTCTCCTCGCGCACGTCGCCCCACTCCGGGGTCTGGATGTTGCGGAACACGCTCGCCTGCTCGGCGTGACGCATCACGTCGTCACGGGTGACCTCGCCGTCCGCACCGGTCGGGGCGACCTGGGTGAGGTCGACGCCGAGGTCGCGCGCGAGCTTGCGGATCGGCGGCTTCGCGATCACGCCGGCCGTGGAGCGCACCGGGCGCTCGGCGGGGCGGCGGCGGCGCGACGTGGCCTCCGCACCGGAGCCGTAGCCGACGAGGACGGATCCGGATCCCTCCTCCGCGGCCGGTGCCTCGGGGGCGGCGGTCGCGGCGGGGGTGGCGCCCTCCGTCACGAACGTGATGATCGGGGTGCCGACATCGATGATCTTCCCCTCCGGCACGAGCAGCTCGCCGACCGTGCCGGCGTGCGGCGAGGGCAGCTCGACGAGCGACTTGGCGGTCTCGATCTCGCAGATCACGTCGTCGACCGCGACGGCGTCGCCCGGGGCGACCCGCCACGTGACGATCTCGGCCTCGGTCAGTCCCTCGCCGACGTCCGGGAGGGTGAAGGTCTGGGTGCTCATGGTCGGGATCCTTTCACACGACGGCGGCGTCCTTCGTCTCGTCGCTGCGCTCCTCGCCCAGGAACCGGAACGGCTCCGGTCATCGACATCAGTACGCCAGCGAGCGGTCGACGGCCTCGAGGATCCTGTCCGGATCCGGCAGGTAGGTGCTCTCAAGCTTTGCGGGCGGGAACGGGGTGTCGTAGCCCGAGACGCGCAGCACGGGCGCTTCGAGCGCGTAGAACGCGCGCTCCATGACGGTCGCGGCGATCTCGCTGCCCAGGCTCACGAACCCCGGCGCCTCCTGCGCGTAGACCATGCGGCCCGTCGAGCGCACCGAGTCGAGGAGCGGTCCGTAGTCGACCGGCGACAGCGAACGCAGGTCGACGACCTCGCAGCTCGTGCCCTCCGCCTCGGCGAGCGCGGCGGCCTGCAGCAGCGTCGAGACCATCGCACCGTGTCCGACGAGGGTGACGTCGGATCCGCGGCGGACGACCCGCGAGGCGTGCAACGGCAGCGCAGGGGCGGACAGGTCGACCTCGCCCTTGGGCCAGTACCGGCTCTTCGGCTCGAGGAAGATCACGGGGTCGTTCGAGGCGATCGCCTCCTGGATCATCCAGTACGCGTCGTTCGGGGTGGACGGCGAGACCACGCGCAGGCCAGGAGTGTGCGCGAAGTACGTCTCCGGGCTCTCCTGGTGATGCTCGACCGCACCGATGTGGCCGCCGTAGGGGATCCGGATGACGATCGGCATCGAGATCCGACCCTCGTGACGGGCCGTCATCTTCGCGAGCTGCGTGGTGATCTGATCGAAGGCGGGGAAGACGAAGCCGTCGAACTGGATCTCGATGACCGGACGGAATCCGCTCATCGCGAGGCCGATCGCCGTTCCGACGATGCCCGACTCGGCGAGCGGGGTGTCGAGCACGCGCTGCGGGCCGAAGTCGCGCTGCAGGTGCTCGGTGACGCGGAACACCCCGCCGAGACTGCCGATGTCCTCGCCCATGAGGAGCACGCGCGGGTCATCCTCCAACGCCTTGCGCAGGCCGGCGTTCAGCGCCTTGCTGAAGGGCATCGTCTCGATGCGGGCTTCGGCGGCGTCCGCCTCCGCGCCGGTCGTGGTGATGGTCATGCGCGCTCCCCGTTCCCGTTCTCAGGATGGATTCTGAAAAAGACCGTCTTTCGCGTCGTTACCGCCGAGAATTCGGAATCCGTCCTGAGAACGGGTCGCGGCGACACGGACACGAACCGCGCACTCACGACTCAGCCCCGAACGAAGCCTCGTACTGCGCCTGCCAGGCCTTCTGCTCCGCCATGAGCGGGTGCGGGTCGCTGTACACGTTGTCGAAGATCGCCTCGGCGGTCGGCGAGACCAGCTGGAGCGTACGCACACGCAGATCCTCGGCGGCGTCCGCGGCCTCGGCCTCGACGTCCGCGAAGACGGATCCGGCGGCTCCCCGGTTCTCCAGGAATGCGCGCATTCGGGCGATCGGATCCCGCAGGGACCACTCGTGCTCCTCGTCGCTGCCCCGGTACTTCGTGGGGTCGTCGCTCGTGGTGTGCGCGCCCATCCGGTACGTGACGGCCTCGATCGCGCGCGGACCGTCGCCGGTGCGCGCCTCGTCGAGCGCGCGTCGGGTCACGGCCCAGCTCGCGAGCACGTCGTTGCCGTCGACGCGGATCGACTCGATCCCGTAGCCGGTGCCGCGCTGGACGAGCGGAACCCGGGACTGGGTCTTCACCGGCACCGAGATCGCCCAGTGGTTGTTCTGCAGGAAGAACACTTCGGGCGTCTGGTAGCTCGCGGCGAACACCATCGCCTCGTGCACGTCGCCCTGGCTGGAGGCTCCGTCGCCGTAGTAGACCATCACGGCCTGATCGCGATCGACGTCGCCGGATCCGCACTTGCCGTCGAAGACGAGCCCCATCGCGAGGCCCGTCGCGTGCAGGGTCTGCGAACCCAGCACCAGCGTGTAGATGCGGGTGTTGCCGTTGCGGGGATCCGTCGGATCCCAGCCGCTGTTCGACGTGCCGCGCATGAGCTTGATGATGTCGACCGGATCCACTCCGCGGATGCGGGTGACGGCGTGCTCGCGGTAGGAGGGGAAGAGGGTGTCCTGCGGGCGGGCGGCGCGGGCGGATCCGACCTGGGCGGCCTCCTGCCCGCGGCTCGGCGGCCACAGCGCGAGTTGGCCCTGGCGCTGCAGGTTCGTGGCCTGGGTGTCGATCGCGCGGATCACGACCATGTCCCGGTAGAACTGCTCGAGGTCGCCGTCGGGCAGAGCCTCGATGAGGGGCAGGTACTCCTCCGCGGCGGGGTTCGGTGCGAAGCGGCCGTCGGCATCGAGGACGCGGACGGTGGGGATATCGGCGTCGGTCACCTTGTCTACGCTAACCGAGCTTTCCGCCTTTGCAGTGGAGGGTGCGCACAAACGATCACCGGGGCGCTGTGACGATCCCCACGGATGCATGCGGGCACGCGGATATGCAGGTGTCCCATGCATTAATGCCAGGTCCCCCTAGCTTTTTACATGGGACGCCTTGCATCCGCACGGCCTTCGATGGCGAGCCGTGCGACGGATGCAGGATCTCGACACGGATGCACGACGGATCCGCCGCTTCGGTCGTGCATCCGTCGCCGGGTCGTGCGTCCGTCGCGCGACCACGACCACGCGCCACGACCACGCGCACGCGCCCGAGGGGCGGTGCGAGTCCGTCAGGCCCGGTGTGCGGCGACGGCGAGCACGCGCGGCTGCGACTCCGCCTCGCCGACCGAGATGCGGATCCCGTCGCCGGCGAACGCGCGCACGATCAGGCCGGCCTCCTCGAACGCGGCGGCGACATCCACGGTCGCCTCGCCGGTGGGGAGCCAGACGAAGTTGCCCTGGGCGTCCGGGACATCCCAGCCCTGTGCGCGCAGGCCGTCGACCAGTTCCGTGCGACGCTCGACGATCACCGCGACGCGGGCGCGCAGCTCGTCCTCGGCGTCGAGGCTGGCGATCGCGGCTCGCTCGGCGGCGGCGGTGACCGACAGCGGGATCGCGGTCGTGCGGGCCGCATCCAGCACGCGCGGGTGCCCGATCGCGTAGCCGACTCGCAGACCCGCGAGCCCGTAGGCCTTGGAGAACGTGCGCAGCACGACGACGTTGGGGTGCGCCTCGAAGATCCGCTCGGCCAGGCCGTCGACGGCATCGGGCGCGGTGACGAACTCGGCGTAGGCCTCGTCGAGCACGATCAGCACGTCCTGCGGCACCTTCTCGACGAACGCCGCGAACTCGGCGCTCGTGACGATCGGGCCCGTCGGATTGTTGGGCGTGCACACGATCACCACGCGGGTGCGCTCGGTGATCGCGGCCGCCATGGCATCGAGGTCGTGGCGGGCGTCGGCGGTGAGGGGCACCTGCACCCCGGTCGCGCCGGCCACGAGCGGCAGCCCGGGGTAGGCCTCGAAGGAGCGCCACGCGTAGACGACCTCGTCGCCGACGGTCGCCGCGGCCAGCACGAGCTGGTACAGGATCGCGACGCTGCCGGACGCGACGTGCACCGCATCGGGCGCGACGCCGTACCGCTCGCCGAGGCGCGCGCGCAGCGCACCCGCGGTCGCATCCGGATAACGGTTCATCGGCGTCGCGTCGGCGAGCGCGGCGAGGACCGAGGGCAGCGGCTCGAACGGGTTCTCGTTGCTGGACAGCTTGAACGCGTCGGCACCTGCCTGCTTGCCCTGGCGGTACGGCGGAAGGGCCGCGATCTCTTCACGGATGCGGGGCAGGATCTCTTCGCTCACGCGTCGAGTCTAGATCCGGCGCCCCGCGCTGTTCCGGCCCTGCGGTTCCGACATCGGATCCGCCTCGCGGAACGCCCCGGCGGATTCCTGGGTGGATCCCGGGTGCGGATGCGACAATCGGCACCATGAGGTTCCTCATTCGCGTCATCGTGAACGCCTTCGCCATCTGGGTCGTGAGCCTGATCACCCTCCTGGAAGTCACGGTCACCCCCTATCCGCCCGGCGGCATGGTCCCGCTGCTCGTCACGCTGCTCGCGATCGGCGCCGTCTTCGCGATCGTGAACACGATCGTCGGCACCGTGGTGAAGATCGTGGCGATCCCGCTGTACATCCTCACGCTCGGACTGATCTCGCTCGTGATCAACGGCTTCCTGCTCTGGCTCACCGCCTGGATCACGGGCTTCTGGGGCTGGGGCCTGGCGCTCGGCGGCTTCGGCTGGACGATCGTCGCAGCTCTCCTCATCGCCATCATCAACGCGGTCTTCAACGCGATCCTGCGTCCGCAGCGACAGCGCGACCGCGATCGCTGAAGCCGCCCTGCGAGAGTCCTTCCTCATCCCGTGACCCGTCGGGCGGTGTAGTCGGTCGAGGTCATCGACGTCGCCGTGTCGAGCACCGCGAAGTGCTCGGTGATCTTCGCCATCCGCACATCCCCCGAAGCCTCGGCACCGCGCACGGTCTCCAGGTAGCCGTCGAGCAGGTGCGCCGGGAACTGAGGGTCCGCCCCGTGACCGGGAGCGACCGTGCGGCGGATGACGAGACTGTCGGACGAGCCCGTGCCGTTCGGACTGCCGCCGCCCGCGAGGCCGGCGACGGGATCGTCGGTATGACGAATCGCGACGCTCAGCACGTCGTCCGGCAGCACGGGTTCGAACGGGGATCCCACCGTGACGACACCCCGAACGTCGAACTCGCCGGACTGCGCGACCAGACCCGCGATCATCCCGCCCTGCGAGTACCCCACCAGGTCCACCGGGGTCTCCGCACCGGCGCCCGCATCGCGCAGCGCCTCGGCGACAGCCTTGTAGGAGTCGGCCTGCGCGTGATCGGAGTACATCCGCAGATTCGAGGCGTACGACCACGGCTCCTCGGCCGATCCGCCGCGAGTGCCGTCGATGTAGGCCACGAAGCGCTGCGTGCCGTCCTCCATCCGATAGGTCTCGACGCGCACCTGCGACGATCGCGCGTACGGGATGCGTGACACCGCGCCTGCGAGCGTCGAGGGACCGGCCGAGATCGTGGCGGCGGGGGCGCGAGCGATCACCACGTCGCCCGGTCGGGGTCGGACGCCCGCCGGGCTTCGTCCGTCCGCCATCAGCGCGAGACCGGGCGTCGGCGCGAGCGGCGTCGGACGCACCACGCCGTTCTCGGCCGCGACGGAGGTCATGAGGCGCTGCGCGCCTTCGGCCCACACCCGCGCGTTCCACCCGCGCAGGCTCTGGAGCAGGAACAGTGCCGGACTGAGCCCGAGCAGCAGCGCATCCCCCGCCCCGCGCAGCGGCCCGGGCTCGCCCTCCGGCACGAAGCCCTCGGTGACGTCCCGTCGCCAGCTCTGCTGCAGTCGCTCGAGGATCGCGGACACCCTCGCGTCGCCGGCCAGAAGCCGCTCCTCGCGGCGGCGGAGATCTCGGGCGGCCGCGACATCGCCCGCGCCGAGCATGGCCTGCCGAGCGCGCAGATCGGCCAGCTCGTACACGTCGGCCATCGTGCCGACCCCGCCGGCGAGCCGCTCCAGCGCGTCCTCGACGTTCTGGAGCTGCACCGCGGCCGACCACAGCGCAGGGATCCCCCCGGCGAGGGGGATTTCGTCGACGAGACCGGGGATCTCGAGCAGATCCTGCCTCGCGCACGCGACCTCCCACGCCTCGGCGCGCACCCGGCCCGCCGTCGTCCGCAGCCGATCCGGATCGACCGCGATCACCCCGCCGTGCGTGATCTCGATCTCATCGGCCATCCGCGCTCACCCCCACCCGCAGCGCCGCGTCGATCGACGGCAGCGACTCCCGTGCCGCGGCGAGCGCCCGGCGCTGGGCCTCCAGCTCCCGCTGCAGGAACTCGACACTCCTCGAGCTCCATCCGGAGTCCGCCTCGATCGCCCGCAGCGCGACGACGGTCGCCTCGATGCGCTCGCGGGCGCTCTCGCAGCGGAGCAGAGCCTCGGCGAGCCGCCAGGATCCCGGTGCGGCGGCCGGTGCGATGGTGATCATGTCCGCCAGCCTGCCTGCCGCCGCAACGCCGCGGAGGCCGCATCGCGCAACCCGTGCGGACCAGGGACACGCCCCGGTTTGTGGAGGACGAACCGCACCGCGCATCGCGAGATCCGGCACCACGGCGGGAATCCGCGCACGGTGCGGCGGATCCGGTGCGGCACAATGGAGGGATGACCGAGTCGGATCCGTTCCGCGTCATCTTCGTATGCACGGGGAACATCTGCCGGTCCCCGATGGCGGAGGTGGTCTTCCGCGACATCGCGGCGAAGCAGGGACTCGGCGACCGGATCGTCTCCACGAGCGCCGGCACGGGCGACTGGCACGTGGGCGAGCAGGCCGACAGCCGCACGATCGATGCCCTCGCCCGCCGCGGCTACGACGGGACCAAGCACCGCGCCCGCCAGTTCACCTACGAGTCCTTCACCGGGAACGACCTCGTCGTGGCCCTGGACCGCACGCATGAGCGGATCCTGAAGCAATGGGCGCGCGACGAGTCGGAGGAAGGCAAGGTGACCCTGCTGCTCTCGTTCGAGCACAACCCTTCCGTGCTGGACGTGCCGGACCCCTACTACGCCGACGCCCGGGTGTTCGATGAGGTGCTCGGTATGATCGAGAGCGCGAGCCACGGCCTCTTCCGTCAGCTCGAACCCGCCATCCGACCGTCACGTCCGTGACACCGGCGGTCCGGATCCACGACTCTTCCCGGAGGACTCCCGTGACCGCCTCGCTTCCTGTGCAGCCCCTCAGCCCTCTTGACGGGCGCTACCGCTCCACGGTCTCTCCGCTCGCCGACTACCTCTCCGAAGCCGGACTCAACCGCGCACGCGTCGAGGTCGAGGTGGAGTGGCTGATCGCGCTCACCGATCGCTCTCTGTTCGGCACCGCTCCCCTCACCGAGGCTGACAAGGAGCGCCTGCGGGGCCTCTATCGCGACTTCGGCCAGGCCGAGATCGACTGGCTCGCCGAGAAGGAAGCGGTGACCCGCCACGACGTGAAGGCCGTGGAGTACCTCGTCCGCGACCGCCTGTCGGCCCTGGGCCTGGACGCGATCGCCGAGCTCACGCACTTCGCCTGCACGAGCGAGGACATCAACTCCGCCTCCTACGCCCTCACCGTCAAGCGCGCGGTCGAGCGGGTGTGGCTGCCCGCCCTGAAGGACGTGATCGCCAAGCTCCGCGAACTCGCGCTCGAGCACGCCGACGCCGCGATGCTGTCGCGCACGCACGGCCAGCCCGCGACGCCCTCGACCATGGGCAAGGAGCTCGCCGTGTTCGCCTGGCGTCTGGAGCGCGTGGTCACGCGGATCGAGGGATCCGAGTACCTCGCGAAGTTCTCCGGCGCGACCGGCACCTGGTCGGCGCACCTCGCCGCAGAACCCGACGCGGACTGGCCCCGCATCGCCCGTGAGTACATCGAAGGTCTCGGGATCGACTTCAACATCCTCACGACCCAGATCGAGTCTCACGACTGGCAGGTCGAGCTGTACGACCACGTGCGTCACGCGGGCGGGATCCTGCACAACCTCGCGACCGACATCTGGACCTACATCTCGCTCGGCTACTTCGCCCAGATCCCCGTCGAGGGCGCGACCGGATCCTCGACCATGCCGCACAAGATCAACCCGATCCGCTTCGAGAACGCCGAGGCGAACCTCGAGCTCGCAGGAGCCCTGCTCGGGTCCCTGTCGCAGACGCTCGTCACGAGCCGCCTGCAGCGAGACCTCACCGACTCGACCACGCAGCGCAACATCGGCGTCGCCTTCGGGCACTCCCTGCTCGCCCTGGACAACCTGCGCCGCGGCCTCAACGAGATCTCGCTCTCGCGCGACGTGCTGCTCGCCGACCTCGACACGAACTGGGAGGTGCTCGGCGAGGCGATCCAGACCGCGATCCGCGCCGAGGTCGTCGCGGGGCGCTCCACGATCCAGGACCCGTACGCCCTGCTGAAGGAACTCACTCGCGGTCACCGCGTGGGCGCTGCCGAGCTCGCCGAGTTCGTGCAGGGCCTGGAGATCGGCGACGCCGCGAAGCAGCGTCTGCTGGCCCTGACCCCGGCCACCTACGTGGGGCTTGCGGAGACGCTCGCGAAGTAGGTCTTCGGCCGGCACGGCGTCCCGCGCGCGCTGTTCTTCGGCACGACGCGTACCGTTCTCAGGATGGATTGTGCAGATGCCGCCTCTTCACGGCCGATCCGAGCGTTTCCGGTGATTTCATCCTGAGAACGGTACGACCGGTGCCGTTCATCGGCTGCAAACGAGGCCCGCATCGACCGCTCCGGGGTGTCAACGGACACCGAATCGGCCTCGTGCAGGCCTTCTGAACCGGGCTCAGGCGTCGGGCGGCACCGCAGCGGGGGCGTCCGCGTGGTCGCCCGCGCGGTCCTTCGGCATCGCGAAGACGGCGACCAGCACGAGTGCGGCGGTCACCGCCGCGGCGATGAACACCCACGTCGAGGCGCGCACGACCGTGGCCGGATCCCCGGATCCGCCGCCGGAGGCGATGACGGCGTTCGAGATCGCTCCGAACACGGCAACGCCCACGGCGCTGCCCGCCGAGCGGGCGAACGTGTTCATTCCGGTCACCGCGCCGCGCTCGCCCCAGCCGACGGAGGCCTGCGCGACGATGAGGGTGGGCGCCGCCGTCCAGCCCAGACCGAAGCCGATCACGAAGGCGACCGCCGCGAGCGTGTACGCGTTCGGATACGGCCCGACAAGCGCCAGCGCGATCGCACCGAGCGTCGCGATCGACGCTCCGATCAGTGCGGTGAAGCGGAATCCGTGCCGTAGGTACACCCGTCCCGCGTTGGCGGCGGAGAGCGGCCAGCCCAGGGTGAGGGCTGCCACGGCGAGCCCCGCCAGCAGCGGCGGCACGGCGATCGCGCCCTGCAGGTAGGCGGGCGCGAAGCTCGTGATGCCCGTCAGCAGTGCGCCGATCGCGAGCGACGCGAGCGTCGTGGTGAGGATGAGGCGTCGCGAGATCAGCCGCAGGTCGATGATCGGCTCGGCGGCTCTTCGCTCCACGAGCGCGAACGCGACGAGGGCGATGACCCCGCCGACGAAGCAGGCCAGACTCGGCACCGACTGCCAGGCCCAGGCGTTCCCGCCCTCGAGCACGCCGACGATGATCGCGGTGAGACCGATCGTCAGCAGTACGGCGCCTGCGTAGTCGATCCGATGCCGGCGCTTCTCTATCTGCTCGTGGAAGTGCCGCAGCAGCATCCATGCCGCGATCAGGCACAGCGGGATGTTGATGAAGAAGATCAGCCGCCACGCGTCGAATTGGGCGAACACTCCGCCCAGTGCGGGGCCGACCACCGAAGACAGCGCCCAGACGCTCGCGATGTATCCCTGCACGACCGCCCGCTCGGACAGGGTGTAGATGTCACCGACGATGGTCGCCACCATCGGGCCCACGGCGCCGGCACCCAGGCCTTGCAGGAGTCGGAAGAGGATGAGCGACGGCATGCTCCACGCGAGTCCGCACAGGATGGATCCGAGGAGGAACAGCGCGATTCCGATCAGGACGATCGGCTTGCGTCCGACCGTGTCCGCGAGCTTGGAGTAGATCGGCACGCTCACGGCCTGCGCGAGCAGGTAGATCGAGAACAGCCAGGGGAACTGCTGGTAACTGCCGAGGTCTCGCACCACGCTCGGCACGGCGGTGGCGAGGATCGTGGCGTCCATCGCGATGAGGCCCATCGCGAGCATGAGCGAGAGCAGCACCGGTCCGCGCTCGGAACGGAAGCCCACCGTGGCGCGGTCGATCGTCATGCTCACCCTCGTGACAAGCCGTGCGGAGTGCGGGCTATTCCCGCCGAGCCCGGATCGGGGCGTGATCCGCCGGTTCGGGGCGCGTCAGGATGCGGAGGGCGTCCCGGATCCGGGTGCGTCGTCGTCAGCGGCGCCCGACGGGGCGGCGGACTCGGCAGTTCCGGTCGTTCCGGCGTCCGCGGCGTCGGTGGCTCCGGCCGCTCCGGCCGCTCCGGCAGCCGCGGCTTCCACGGACTCGTCGACGTCGTCGTACAGCACAGGGCGGTCGTGCGTCTTCGTGAAGTCCGCGGGGTCGACGGCGAGGATCAGGATCGACAGGATCAGCAGGGCGGCGATGAAGATCCCGCCCGTCACGATGAACGCGAGATTCCACGGCGGGATGGCCGCGTAGGTGCCCTTGTCGACCATGCGCATCACCTTGTCGGTGAACGCGCCCGTGGCGATCAGCGTCACGACACCGGCGAAGAGGCCGCACAGCAGCGACAGTCCGACCAGCTGCAACGGTCGGAGCAGATCCCTGCGCCTGGTCTTCTCGGTCATGCGGATCCTTCGTTCTCGGCCGGCGCCGTGCCGGCGGTGTCGATGCCGGCACCAGTGGTGCGGGCGCGAGGGCTGAGCCCGGCGATGCCGAGGAAGACCGCGACGATGGCGGCGTACGCGCCGAAGATCCCGACGGCCAGGGTGATCCCGGTCAGCGTGAACGAGCCGGCCTCGGCGATGGAGTAGTTGAGCGCGTAGGTCGTCGGCACGCACAGCAGGCCGACGGCGAGGGCCAGGCCCAGGGATCCGATCAGGATCGCATCACGGGCGCCGTCGGCGACGACGGCCGGCGCTGTCCCGGCGCGGGCCTGGCGACGGGCGCGGATCCCGGCGAGGAGCTCGACGAGCCCTCCGAGCGCGCCCCATGCGATCACGACGACGAAGAACAGCGGCGTGGTGCGCCAGGCGGGGATGCTGCTGGCCATGCCGGTGAGGATCGCGATCGCGCCGAGCAGCACGTGCGGCCAGCGCCATCCGGCAGGCGCGACGAGCCAGGCGGCGAGCACCTGGATCACCGCGGTGACCAGGGCGAATCCGCTGAACACCGCGAGCCCCACGATCGCGGAGTGGTTCGCCGAGAAGGTGATCATGAGCGCCGCGACCGCGGCGAAGGCGGCGCGCGCGAGCTGCACATGGCGCAGCTGGAACGTGCGGGTGGCGGGCATGACGGATCCTCGGGTCCCTGTGCTTCGAGCCCTTCGAGCGGCCTCAGGGACCAAGCCTCAGCAACCGCTTCGACGGGTTCTACGGCCGCCCTGATGGATGGGCGGACCCTGCCAGTCTACGCGCGGGATCCTAGGCGCCTGCTCGGGAACCGAGCTCCGAGGCGTCCGGATCCGGATCTTCGACTCCCGGATCCGGATCTTCGACGGTGCGGCCGTCCTTTCGCCGCGGCTGCAGTTCGCTGAGCAGGGTGCCCGCGATGATGAGGGCCGCTCCGAGGATGGCGAGCGGAGGGATCCGCTCCCCCGCGATGCGCCCGACCACGCCCGCCCACACGGGTTCGCCGGTGTAGATGATGGTGGCGCGGGTCGCGGAGACCGAGCGCTGCGCCCAGTTCATGGTGAGCTGGATCAGGCCGCTCGCCAGGCCCATACCGAGACCCGCGATCAGCCAGACCGGGTCGAAGGCGGGGATGCTCTCGCCGACGGCGGGCATCGTCGCGAAGCCGAGGAGCGCCGCGGTGAGCAGCTGCACGACGGTCAGCCGGCCCACGTCGAATCGCCTGCCGAAGAGGCTGATCAGGATGATCTCGCCCGCGATCGGCAGAGTGCTGATGAGCGTGAGGATCTCGCCTTCGCCGAGCCGGATCCCGCGGGATCCGATGCCGGCGACCAGCAGCAGGCCGACGAACGCGAGGCCCGCACCGGCGAGGGTCAGCGCGCGCGGCGGCTTGCGCAGCACGAGCCACTGCAGCAGCGGCACGAGCGGCACGTAGAACGCGGTCATGAACGCGCTGGTGCTGGAGTCGATCGTCTGCAGGCCCGCGGTCTGCAGACCGTAGCCGCCGTAGATCGCGGCGCCGATGGCCGCGCCGGCGCCGAGCTCGCGCCACGTCATGCCGCGCAGCGAGCGCCAGAAGACCGCGACGGCGAACAGCCCCGCTGCGAGGAACCGGAATCCGACGAAGAACCACGGCCCGGAGTGTTGCATCGCGGTGTGCACGACGAGGAACGTGCCGCCCCAGATGACGGTGATCCCGACAAGGGCCCACTCCTGAACGGACAGCCCCAAGACGCGGCGGGAGGCGGGCTGGTTCACGTTGATACGCTACGCGGTTCCGCGCCTCCGTGGTTCCGCGCCTCCGTGGTTCCGCGCCTCCGTGGTTCCGCGCCTCCGTGACCGCGAGACCGAACCAGCGTCCCGAG